>RFVQ01000100.1 GCA_009922495.1 Chitinophagia bacterium | reverse complement strand
GGTCTTGTAACTGTTGAGGGTGGATTGATACCCATAGGTTACTCCTTTTTTCCCGATATACATCAGGGAGTCGTTCTCCCAATATCCGATCATGAATTTTTCCAGGTTGCCCTCATTCCAGGCCTTGGTCTGGGCATCCAGGATATCCAGAATAGCTTTCTCATCCTTGGTTTGAGCAAAAAGCAGGACGGGGATCAAAAAAATGATCAAAAGAATGCTTCGCATTTCAATACTGAATTGGTGATGGCAAATTATGCCCAAGCCTTGTCGCCCTTGGCATAAGGAATACAACCTTCGTATTTACCAGGAACAGCTACATAACGAAGCGCCTGCGTTGCACCCACCTCCGAAGTAAAATAACCCAGCAAGGTCAACTGCTTCATCATACCGAAGTAATGATTCGGATCTGTATCTTTTTTGGTGTCGTTGTATGCCTTGAGTTCTTTGTTAACCTGGTTCAACAGGGAAGTGCGCTGCTCTGCACTGATTTCCATGAAACCTTTGCTGAACAAGTGTTTGGAAGATTCTTCTATCTGTGCCAATCCTTCGGTGAAGATCTTCTGGTCTTTGGCTTCATAGCAGTCTGTCACCATTACATTCATGAACGCTCCCACTTTGGCAGCTTTTGCACCTGGGGTGTTGGTGGCAGGGATGATGGTTTCAGCCACCTCATCTAAAAAAGCGATCTGTTCCTTCGTCAGGCTGAATCCTGCCGCTTTGTTGTCGCTTGATTTGCAGCCTTGCAAAAAGGCCGCACCGCCGATGATGGTTCCGCCCATAACCAGGGCAACCCTTTCCAATGCTTCGCGTCTGTTCATGACATGTTAATTTATTTCCCTAAAATACAAAAGAATACCTGAAAAATACAAATGCTGTACCTTGCATTCCATGCCATTGTTGGAAATCAGTCTTCCCAAAACGATCGCCAATGCCCTAAGGTTGCCTACCAATTCGCCTGCACGTCAGCAAGGTAAGGTGCTCAAAAGACTGTTGAAGAAGGCCAAATACACCCAATTTGGTCAACATTATCAATTTGACAAGATCCTGGCATCTAAAAGCCTAGTTCAGGAGTTCCGTAAAGAGGTTCCGGCTTTTGACTACAGCAGTTTGCATGCTGCCTGGTGGCACAAGACCCTGGAAGGCAGTCCTGATGTATGCTGGCCTGGTAAAGTCCAGTATTTCGCCCTTAGCTCCGGAACATCCGAGGCAGCCAGCAAATACATTCCGGTTACACGCGACCTGATGAAGGGCAACAGGATTGCCATGATCAAACAGTTGCTGTCCCTGGCCACTTATCAAAATATTCCCTGGAAATCCGTCGGCAAGGGATACCTCATGTTGGGGGGGAGTACCGACTTGCAAAAAGGTCCCGGATATTTTGCAGGAGACCTCAGCGGTATCACCGCCAAAAAAGCCCCTTTCTGGTTTTCCCCCTTCTACAAGCCTGGAAAGAAAATTGCCAGGACGCGTGATTGGAACAAAAAACTGGAAGCAATCGTGGAAGAGGCTCCCCACTGGGATATCGGATTTGTTGTAGGGGTTCCTGCATGGATCCAGATGTGCATGGAGATGGTGATCCAGCGATACAACTTGAAAAACATCCATGAGATATGGCCCAACCTGGCTTTCTTCTGTCATGGTGGCGTGGCTTTTGAACCCTATCGAAAGGGTTTTGAGCGTTTGTTGGGCAAACCCCTGACCTATATCGAAACCTACCTGGCTTCAGAAGGATTCATCGCTTACCAGGACCGACAATTCCCGGATGGCATGAAGCTGGTACTGAACGAACATATCTTTTTTGAATTCGTGCCTTTTGACGAGGAAAACTTTGATGTCAACGGCAACATCGTCAAGAATCCAGTTTCCTTTCTGATCGATCAAGTTGAAGAAGGAAAAGACTATGCCCTGCTGATGAGTACCTCCGCAGGCGCATGGCGCTATCTTATCGGCGACACCATCCGATTTGTCAACCTGGAACGATCCGAGATCATCATAACGGGCAGAACCAAACATTTTCTCAGCCTGGTGGGCGAACACCTGAGTGTCGACAACATGAACAAGGCCATTCAAGTGGCCTCGGAACAACTGAATATCTCCATCGCAGAATTTACGGTAGCCGGTATCCCAGTGGATGGTTTATTTGGACACCATTGGTACATTGGCTGTGATGACAAGGTGGACAAGCATGCTCTTCGCAGCATCATCGATGAAACATTGATTGAAAACAATGATGACTATGCTACGGAAAGAAAAAGTGCTTTGAAAGACATCATTGTGGATGTTCTGCCCGAGGAAAAATTCATGGGATTCATGGAATCAAAAGGCAAGCTGGGCGGGCAACATAAATTTCCGAGGGTATTGAAAGGAAAAATGCTCGAAGAATGGAGGTCTTTTTTAGATAACAGACAACCTTCAACTGATTACTGATACCTACATCATGCTGGAATCACTGATCAAAGGATTTGGATTGGGCGTCATACTGGCTGTGTCGGTAGGTCCCGTCATCTTTACCATTCTGAAGCAGAGCATCAACAACGGACACAAAGGCGGATTCAGTTTTGTGGGAGGTGTTTGGCTGAGTGATATCCTGTTGGTGGTGATCGCCAACATGTTCTCAACGTTGGTGATGCAGGCACTGCATTTCAAATCCACCATCGCCTATATCGGTGCCGCATTTGTTCTGGGAATGGGCATCTACTATGTGTTTTTCAAGGAAGTCAAGATGGGTGATGATAACAATGTTGAAGTAATTGCATTCGGAAAAAAAGCCTTCACCAAAGCATTTATATCGGGCTTCATCATCAATACCCTCAACCCCAGTGTCATGCTGTTCTGGCTGATCAATGCCACTGCCTTTGCCGCCACACACTCCATACTGGAAAGGTCCATCCTTTTTGGAACTTGTCTGCTGGTGAACATCATTGCTGATATCGTAAAAGTGATGTTGGCAGCAAAAGTCAGGCACAGCCTTACCCCGCACAATATCAGGATCATCAACAAGATATCCGGTACCATCCTGATTGGTTTTGCCATCGCCATCGTTTACGGAGTGCTATACCTCAATAAATAATGCTGAAAATGATTTTCCTTTTACTTTTATTCGCATAAATAACATCCCGTGTTCAGGATCATCAAAAAAATATTTCTATTCATCCTCTTCTCACACCTTTCGTACCTGATCATCCTGCGCTTTGTGGGTCCTCCCATCACGCTCACGCAGATCAGCAGTATCCTCCAGGGTGAGGGCTTTCATCGTGATCATGTAGGCCTTGAAGATATTTCTTCCAATGCCAGGTTGGCGGTAATGGCAGCAGAGGATCAGCTTTTCCCGGATCACAATGGTTTTGACATCAAGAGCATTCAGCAGGCTCTGAGCTACAACAAAAGAAAACCAGGAAGGATAAGAGGTGCATCGACCATCAGTCAGCAAGTAGCCAAGAATGTATTCCTTTGGCAGGGAAGAAGCTGGATCAGAAAGGGACTCGAAGTATATTTCACGTTCATGATTGAACTCTGTTGGAGCAAGAGAAGGATCCTGGAAGTTTACCTGAACGAAGCAGAAATGGGCAAGGGAATTTATGGCATTGAAGCTGCTTCCAGAAAATATTTCAACAAATCGGCTGCAAAACTAACACGCACCGAGGCGGCCATGATTGCAGCCAGTCTTCCCAACCCGGTGAAGTATACCGTAAAACCCGTATCACGTTATGTCTCCAAGAAATATCCCTGGGTATTGCGGCAAATGGGCAACCTCGATGGCGATCCGGATATCAGGGCCATTATTTTCGAGCGCTAAGCAGGGTATAGACTTTGCTGTTGATCGTGGGTTCAGGAAAGCCCTCTACCGCTAAACCCCATCTCACCGTATACTTGTCTTTTGTCAATGTATCCGGAATCGGCATCCTCACAAAAACCTGGTTCACAAAATCGGGGAAAAGCCTTTTACCGGTTGGAATGACCAGGGGTTCTTTTTTTCCATCTTGGTAAATGATCAGCATGATCTTGGGCCTGTGCCACAAAACCGAATCCAATACTTCTTGCTGAAAGGCGTTGATGCTCACAGCAGCTTCCAGTACACCATTGGCATTGGGTTGCAGCTTATCCATGCTGGAAAGGATGATGCCAGAAAAAGAGCGAAACCCATCCACCACTTCAGTAGCCAGTTTGCCTTTTTTGGTTTGGATGGAATCTTTCAACCGGGGAACATCCATTGAACCCACTACCATGATCTTGCTGCCGATCAATTGTTGTTCCATCGGCCAATAGTTGTATTGGCTTCTGCGATAACGCATGGTATTGAGCGAGAAAGATGGGTCACCCGTATAGAACCAATATTTGGATGCCCGTTGATAAGAATTGGTGAATATAACTGGGAGTCCTTTTGCCTTTTCCCGGATAGCCTTAGCCCATTCCTTGTTGCCATGAAATTCATCTTTGGGAATACCCTTGATGGGATCGATGTCCAACAGCATGAAAACGCGAATGACCAAAACAATGACCAGAGAAAATGGCAACAATCGGTACAACCATTTGGACAAAGAATTTTCTTGCTTTAGGTATTGATAGGCCAATACGATCAGCGGAACCATGAGCATGACAGTCCAGTTGGCTTCCGTTCTGGAACGAAAGGAGCTGATGAAAAATAGCAAGAAGGTTCCTACGACTGACCAATGCATGGCTTTTTCTGTGGATGTTTGGGTGCGGTATTTGAGGGCCGACACAATCAGCAACCATCCGGTAAGGGGCCCGGTGATCAGCAATTGTCCGAGTAAATAGTCAGTGGTAAAAGAAAAACGATAGGGAGGAGAAACCCTTTCGAACAACTGGTATTGGATAGATGGAAAACCGTGCTGCCATTGCCAGTATACATGTGGTAGGAAAAGGGCGATGGCAATCATGATGACAAGCCATGTATACCAGCGTTTCAGCAATTGGATGTTGGAAAAAAGGGTGAACAACACGATCAATATACCATGGTACTTGCTGTAGAGTAGCAAGGCAATGGATTGGGCCAAGAAGAGCGCTGACCATAGGGTCTCTTTTTCTGTGAACCGCTGATAGGCCCAAAAAAAGATGGCAGTAAAAAAAAGCAGGGGAACATCCGGAACGGCCAGGATGCCGCCAATCTGCAGGAGAGCTGTATTCAGGACCAGTACATAAAATAATTTTTTATCATTCGGCTGAAGGATCTTTTCTATCAGCCAAATGGTAGCCACTCCCATCAGCACAATGAAGAAACGGACCCCCAGTTCTCCAGGCAACAAACTGATCCCCATTTTGATCAGCAGGGCGATCATGGGGGGATGATCGAAATATCCCCAGTCAAGGAACTGCGCGAAAACCCAGTAATAGGCCTCATCGTCAAACAACTCAGTAGTAGAGGCCTGCAGAAAAGAAAGGAGAAGCAGGGAAATATAGAATAGCCAGGAAGTAGATGATCTTGTGCTCATGGTCAAACAAATGCAGTCATAAAAATAATAAACTCAACGATCATCGGTTGGATAGAAAGTTTTGGGTGACCCAATCGATTGCAGATTGGATCCTTTGTTGTCCCGCGCCTTGCACTTCAGATCCGGTTTGCACAAGAGATATCCATCATAATGACGATCAACAATTTGGTCCAGGATGTAGGGATGGCATTTGCCAAAAACAAATTCACACCAGACCTTCATCACGTACATGTCGGTATCGATGATCAGGATCGGTTGACCTTGTTGCGATTGTTGAATCAATGCAAGCGCTTGCTCTTCCAGTTGCAATTGTCCCTTTGCGATGGTCAGCAGATCCTCATAAGCATAATCCGTGCCGTGTTGCAAGAGATATTCGCGTGCAAACTCCTTGCACCAAAGTGTATGAAAATGATTGGCCAAAGCTTCACAGACTGTGCTTTTGCCGGTGGACTCAGGTCCGATGACCACGATCTTGAGGATCTTTTCAGGATGCCTGTTCATTTGCTTTTTTTCTCCATTCGATCCATCCCATCACGGCCAGGATGAGCAGGATAAAATAATACCATGAAGTTAGGGTATAGCCTTTGGTATGATACAAAGGGATGGAACAGATATTGGTGACCATCCACCAAATCCATGAATTGACTTTCTTTTGGGTCATCAGCCACATGCCGGTGAACGCAGCGGCAGAAGCAAGAGCATCTGCCCAGGGGATGGCACCGGGACTAAAAGCCTGTTGAATGTAGGTAAGACAGAGATAAATGACTAGATAGAGGACAAGGAAAAATGCGATTTCCATCCTCCATTCTTTTGGGGAGGAATGGGTGATGTGAACAACAAGGGTTTGTTGTTGATCTCTCCGCAACCAATTGTACCAGCCATAAAGGCTCATGATGGTATAATAGAGGTTTACAGATGCCTCCCCATAGAGTTCGCCTCGAAAACTGATGTAAACATATAGAATGGTGCCGATTAGACCAGTTGGGTATACCCAGATATTTTCTTTTCTGGAAAACCAGACAGAGGTAATGCCGGAGAGAATGGCAATGATCTCGATGAGTTGGTCCATGGGTTGGGGTTGGACTTATTCCGCTTCCGCCACCACTTCTTCTACCTCCGGGATCATGCGCTTCATCATGCCTTCGATACCGGATTTGAGGGTGATCATGGAAGAGGGGCAACCGCTGCAGGAGCCCTGCAGCATGAGGGTAACCACACCGTCTTCGAACTTTTTGAATTGAATGGCACCACCATCCATTTCCACGGCAGGCTTTACATAGTTCTCCAGGAGTTCCTTGATGCGTTTTACCACATCTCCGTCTTCTGAGAGTACGATGTTCCCATCGGTAGCTTGGGAAACAGGCAATTCATCTTCGTTGACCACTACTTTACCATCTTCCAGGTAATCCTTGAGGAATTGGCGGATAGAGGGTTTTACGTCTTCCCAATCGGTTTCAGGGGTCTTGGTCAGGGTCACAAAATTGCTGGCGATGAAAACACTTTTCACAAAGGGAAAGCTAAACAGTTCCAATGCCAAAGGTGAAGGCTTGGCAGCCTCGATATCTTGAAAATCAACACTCTTTCCGGGATACAACAATTTGTTGGCCACGAATTTCATGGTCTCGGGATTGGGAGTCATCTCGGTATAGATGCTGACGGTAATGTTTCCAGTTTTGATCATAATAGTCGATTAACAGGCAAATTTACAGATAGTTGAGCGGAGAAAATTGTCGGAATGCGGAAATTCTATTTCTTCCCCAATACTTTTTCCACCAACTCCATATGAGCGGGTTGGATAAAGTATTCAAAGCTGCGCTTGTCGAACTCTGAACGTTGTTTGTCGATCACTGGTTTTTTATCCTTGGTGATGATATTGAGCTTTAGGTTGATGGATCCAATCAGGTCGCTTCGCATGCGTTTTTGGATCTCATTGGAACGGTTTGCCACTCCAATAACTTTATTGATTTCTTCGATCGTTGTCAGTCGCTCATCCACTGAATGCTCGTATAGGTAAGCCAGGAGGGTTCGTTCCCTTTCCTCAAGCAGATCCAGAATGCGGGTGGATCGGAATCTCACGGATTTTTCAGGTGCGTTGTCTGGTTGCGCAACGGCAGTTGGTTCAGGATGGGGAAGATTGATAGCGGCTACCATGGGTTGGGGCCTTATTTTTTTCCAGTATAGAAAAGCCAATGTTAAACTGATGATCACCAGCAAAAGGATGATGATGGATTGGGTATCTTCAGTGGTCAAAATGGCTGGGGGTTCTTCCTTTGTATAAATGGGAATGCCTGTATCAACAAGAGCGGCTCTGGATATTACCAATGAATCATAGGGATCGGTAAGATTGCCGAAATACAATGTTGAATCGATGGCAAAGGATAAAAACAGCAAATTGTCTCGGGTTGCCTCCAATGTTAGTCCCCGCATTTTGTTACGCAACTCATCATTGAAATGGAGGAGCCGATTGTTTTCAAAATCCAGCACAGTATTTTGATTGACCAGCAATCCCCAAGGCAGCTGCGCCATCATGATAAACCCAGTGTCTTT
>RFVQ01000099.1 GCA_009922495.1 Chitinophagia bacterium | reverse complement strand
GGATGGCAATCATTTTTTTCATGTGGCGGTTTTAAGGGTTTTGTTGGCAATCGTGTTTTGGGTTATTCAGGCAGCAAAACATTGCCGATCGAAAGAGACCTGCAAAGGATATTGAAGGCTGCAACATCATTTTTCAACAAGGCATCCATTTCATTTTTGTAGACCAACCATTCATTGTGCAACTCTTCGTACCTGGCTATGGCTCCTGATGTAACATAAGGCACATTGCTGTTCATCTCACCATGCACAAAAATGATATTCGCGCTGAGCTTGTTGACAAAATTGATGACATCATCGTAGGACTGGCTTTTCGGCTGGATCAATTTGCTTTCCCAGGTGGAGATCTTTTCAATGATGCTTTTGGCCGACTTAACTGCTTCTGCCTTAGCCGGATCACCGGAGAGCAATCCAACCAATTCATTCAACTGCTTCTGCAATCCCTTCATCCGTGTCACTGCCACATGGATATCGGTAACATCCAGCTCCAATTTTTTCAACAGTTCATCCTGCTTTGCATATTCAACATCCGATACATTGATGCGGGGATCTCCCTGTAAAACCAATTGTGTCGACTGTTCCTGTCCGTCTACTTTCAAAGTCACGCTGTAGATACCCGGAACGATCCTTCCGCCATTGTAACTGCCTTCGATGTATACATCATCTATTGTTGGCATGCCCTGTCTCCTGAGGTTCCAGACAAAACGGTTCAGTCCCTTTTTAACACCCAACGCAGGTTCCAGTTTGAAACTGTTGTTGGAATGGCTTTTTGCCGGATGGTTGCTAAAGGTTCTCACCAGATTTCCTTTGGCATCTTTCACTTCCAAAACCAAAGACTTGATGGAGTCTGCTGTTTCAGGAAGATGATAATAGATCACAGCACCGGTTGCTGCATTGGCGCCGGTTGTTACGGGAAATTTATCAGATGACTGACGATTGTTGTCAAACATACTGTAGCCGGATACACGGAAAGTTTCAGCAATAGGAAGCAACTTGGTTTGCGAAGAAGCTGAGGGATCAAAGCTTCTGATAGGCTGCAATTCGTCCAGGATCCAGAAACCGCGCCCTTGGGTGGATGCGATCAGGTTTCCTTTGTGCACTTTGAGATCCGTGATGGGCGTTACAGGAAGGTTGCGCTGGAAATTTTTCCAGTTGGCCCCATCATCATAAGAGATGTACAAACCAGTTTCAGTACCTGCAAACAACAAGCCCTTTCTTCTTTCATCTTCTCTTACAACCCTTACACAGGCTCCATAAGGAATACCGTTCACGATTTTTGTCCAGGTTTTTCCATAGTCGTTAGACTTATAGGCAAAGGGTGTAAAATCATTCATTTTGTATTTGGTAGCAGCGATATAAACCGTAGCGGGATCATGCGGAGAAACCTCAATCGCATTGACCAGTGCCTCGCCAAGGTCTTTGGGCGTGATGTTGGTCCAGATTTTTCCACCATCTCTGGTCACATGCACCAGACCATCGTCACTGCCGGTATAGATCACGCCATTCTCCTTGTCTGATTCCATCACATATGCGATGGTGCAGTAGTTCTCACCTCCTGCACCTTCATTGGTGTAAGGATATCCGCTGATACCCATCTTGCTGGTATCGTGTGTAGTGAGATCGGGAGAGATAGCCTGCCAGGTTTTGCCCATGTCATAGGTCTTGAACAGGCGATTGCCGGCATGGTAGTATACATTCTTTTCGTGCTTGGAATAGAGGATCGGTGCATTCCAGTTGAAACGGTACTTCATGTCCTTGGGCTGCATGGCCTGGTACTGAACGGGGCTCACCATCACCCCCACTCCTTCACCGGTGAGCGCATCAAGCAACTCAATGGTCCCCTGGTAACTTCCCCCCATTACATAGCGGGGATTGTTGGGATCGAAGCCGAGGAAGGCTGATTCACCACCGGCTGAATAAGACCATTGGCGTTCAGTGATGCCGCTGCCCTGGGTATTTCTGCTGGCTATTTTGACAGAGGTATTGTCTTGCTGACCGGCATAGATATTGTAAGGAAAAAGATTGTCGACATTGATGCGATAAAACTGTGCAGTGGGTTGGTTGTTCTGTGCTGACCATACCTTGCCGCCATTGAAGGTCACGGCAGCACCACCGTCATTGGCGATGACCATGTTCTGGTTGTTCTCAGCATTGATCCACAACTGGTGATAATCACCATGCGTGCCACTGATGTTGGTCCAGGTATTGCCACCGTCTTCCGACTTCAATCCGGCTGCCCCCATCACATACACGGTATTTTCGTTTTGCGGATCGGCAAAGACTTCGATATAGTACCAAGCGCGACTGATCAATCTGTGATCTTTGCTCACCCTGTTCCAATGCCCACCTGCATCTTCAGAAACAAACAATCCTCCTTGTTCTTTCTGTGTATCACTCTCCACCAACGCATATACCTTATCAGAGTTGGCCTTGGAAACGGAGATCGACATCTTGCCTAATTCTTTGGGCAATCCATTTTGGATCTTTTCCCAGGTTTCTCCACCATCAGTACTCTTGTACAGACCGGAACCCTTGCCGCCACTTTGAACGGCCCAGGGCAAACGGCGATGGTCCCACATGGAAGCATATAAAATCCGGGGATTGTTCATGTCCATGTTCAGGTCATTGCAACCGCTGTTCTCATCCACATATAAAATATTCTTCCAGGTCTTGCCACCATCTTCTGATTTGTAGATGCCCCTTTCTTTGGAAGGTCCATGCAGCGCACCTTGCGCAGCCACATAAACAATATCAGGGTTGTTGGGATGGATGCGAATATTGGCGATATGACGGGTCAGTTCGAGACCGAGGTGCTTCCAGGTGCGGCCGCCATCGTTGGAACGATAAACACCATCACCATAAGAGGTCATCACACCCCTTGGCGCATGTTCTCCCATTCCCACATAAACCACATTGGGATCGGATTCAGCAACAGCAACAGCGCCTACCGAACCGGTCTTGAAATATCCATGGTAGTGCCCATATAATAAGTCAGCGTATTCCCTTTGACACCGGTTGCTGTAACAGAACGGCCGCCGCGGGTATGACCCAGGTTGCGCCAGAGAACGGGTTTGAAATAGGATTCGAGGTCCAGTTCAGGTTGGCCTTGTACAACAGGTGCAACCTTTGCATTCTTTTTTTGTGCAGACAGAGAGAGACCGAAAACGGTCAGAAACATTGCCGAAAGGCAGAAACGAACAAGTATCTTCATGTGCTGATGTTTATGGTCCTAAGGTAGGAAAACATCAGCCACCATGTTCATCTTGATCAATCATCATCCTCTTCTTCGGATACCGACAAAAAGGCTGCTCTTCTGGGTCCGGGGAAAGGAATATTTCCCTTGATGCCATGCCATAGTACCTTGTTGAACTCCACATCATTGTTGCTGTCCTCTTTGGCAAAATTGAACAACTCTGAACGGCGCTGCCACTCATTCATCGCAGTATTTTTTTGACGGAGGTCAACACCGGGAATAAGGGCTTTGAAATCTGTAGCTCTCGCAACGGTATCGAAGCATCGCCACATGGGTGTAGCTGCGGCATCGTATTGAGTCATGGGAGATAGTCCCAGGATCAACTCGATGGTTCTGAGAATGGAAGTCGTGGTATAGAGAGTATGATCAACATATCCACGCTTCACGAATCCTCCCGCCAGGTAAGCGGGACTCCTATGGGCGTCGACATGGTCGGCACCGTTTTGGGCATCATCTTCCAAAATAAATACAGCTGTTTCGTTCCAGATGGGACTCTTGGCCAGGTATTCGATGAACATACCAACCGCCAGATCATTATCGGCTACATGGGCAAATGGACTTGGTCTTCCCAGCCTCAATCCTTCTGTATGGTCATTGCCAAAACGGAGTGTGTTGAACTGAGGAATCTGTCCGATTTTTAGCAAAGAATCAAACTCCGTTTTCCAAATCCTGAACCTTGTCGTATCCGGGATTGAAAGATCATAGCCGGGGTAGGTGGTGGAAAAATGATTTTTCAGTGCAGGGATGTTGGCTTTGCCTTCATCCGCAAATTCACCATAGGTCCGGTAACTGACCCCATACCGCTTGCACTGATCCCAAATAAAGCCGCCTTTGTTGTTGGCAATCTCACGTTCCCCTTCGCCACCATAGGTACCGCCCCTGCCTCCATAACTGGTAGGCCAGGTTTTTTCGAGATAATCATTTGCCAAAGCACCCATGCTCCAATTGTGTCCATCCGCACTCACCTCTGCATTCACATAAAAATTATCCAGGAGAACGAACTTTTCTGCGAGCGCATGTTGATTGGGGGTTATTTTTCTACCAAACAGCAACAATGAGGTATCCCCATTTCCCTGAGGAAGATCCGACAACACCTGATCGTATGTCCTGTTTTCCTTGATGATATAGTAAATGTATTTGATCGGTGATGTTTGTCCCGCTCTCATGGGGATGGGATACCCGGAAGCCAGTGAATCCGCCAGCTCAGCTTTTTTAAGGCTGAAGGGTGTATTGCGGTAAACAGCCTTTGTGTAGAGATCCAGTTGAGGCTGAGATGGAACGGGTAAGATACTCATGGTTCCTTTGAACAAACCTCCGATATATTCTACCTGATCACCTCCCTTTGTTTCAAAGCCATGTCGAATCACTTCTTCTCTTTTGCGGATGGGTGAAGGACCAAAGGGATTGGCTTTGGAGCTGAACCCTTTTCCATTGGCCACCCAGAGATTGCCATTGATCAATCGCACAGAAGTGGGATACCATCCTACAGGAATAAATCCTTTTGCAAAACTCTTGCCAGGTGTTTCCACATCGAAAACGGCAATGCAGTTGTTGTCTGCATTGGCGATGTACAATCTTTTTTTGGCTGCGTCCAGTGCCAGGCTGTTGACAGTGGAACCGCTGGGAGAATTGGGAAACAAGGCTGCATCCAATGTTTCAATGACAGCTTTGGATTTTGTATCGATCACAGATACACTGTTGTCATTGGCATTGCAGACATAGAGATATTTGCCATCAGGGGTCAGCAACATGTCATTGGGATTGTCACCCACTCCAATGGAAGACTTCCAAAGATTGTTGACAAGATCGAATACCAATACCTTGTCGCATCCCCAGCAGCTGATGAACAACTCTTTGTTGTCTTTGCTCAGTTTGCAATCATAGGCTTCTGCGTCGAGTCCGTATTTTTTGATCACCTGTTTGGTGGCAAGATCCACAACATATAGCTGCATGTCTTCTTTGGTGACCACATACATACGCTTTCTGGGTTCATCCAATACCAGTCCGGCAGGGCCTACCCTGTTGGGCCAGGGCTTACCCAAAACGATGGTATCTGCACCCTTCAGTTTTCCTTTGTTAATACTATAGCGAATGATCCAGTTGTTGTGCCCACCAGAAACGTAGAGAGAAGATTCATCCGACGTAAACTGCAGGCCATACCAGGATTTGTCGATGATCACAGAGTCCAGTTGCTTTTCTGTTTTCAGGTCGATCAGCTGAATGCTTTGCACACTTTGTCCGTTGTTGGTAACGGCAGCGTATTTCCCGGATTTCCCAACGGCTATGTTAAGCGGGAGATCTCCCAAGGGGAAGGATCGTCCGACGGGTGAAAGCTTCCATCCATTGGGAAGGGTGATGGGTTCAGGAATCGGGGTCATCTGTGCGGATGATGCCAAACTAACCAGCAACAAAAACAAGAAAGGAAGCTTTTTCATGAGACCGAGTTGAATGTATTAATGAAATGTTGGATTCCAAACGAAGGATAACGAAACCGCTCTTCCCATGCCGTTGATGCCAGATCCATGGGTCCGATAATCCACATTGAAGATATTGGATAAATACAATCCCAATGTTATCTTTTTGATTTCTCTGGAAAAAAAAGCATTTAGAACATTGAACCCCGGTGTTCCTCCAGCCGGAATCCGGTTATCGGCCTTGTCACCTGCTTCCAGTCGCCTTTGGGGATCCGCATGATCAAATACAAAACCCATGTTGCCAAATTTGTTTTCATACTGCACCGTCATTCTTGCATTGAAGGGCGGTATGCGCCTGAGTGGCTGATCCTTGGTGAGGCTTTGACCGTATAGATTAGTGGCCATTCCGGATACCAAAAGATTGCGCAAGGGCTTAACATCGAATTGCATTTCCCATCCGCGGATAAAACCTTTGTCAACATTCATCTTTTTGTATACATCATAACCGGATATTCTATCTGCTGTTTTGATACGGGTTATCAATCCTTTCAGATCAGTCTGGAACAATGAGAAGGATCCGATCAGTTTGTTCGACTGATAACGGAGTCCGATTTCTTTGTTGAGGGAACGTTCTGGCTTCAAGTCATATGCCGGTACTTCATAGCGAAAGTCTACGATGCCCAATGTGCCAAGGTCATCAATGTTCGGAGCCCGAAATCCTTCCGTCAGGTTGAAAAAAAGATTCAGCCGATCCGTAAAAGCATAATTGATACCCCCCTGAAAGACCCAAGCGGCCGGGTCTAGCTTGATCTTGCCTAAAGTAGTGTCATAAATGCTGGCAGCATAGGCATTGTACCGTGCACCAGCATCGATGCTTAGCTTACCAAAACTAAGATGATGCAAAGCATAAATGGCCCTGTTGTTATAGGACGAATTGTTGGGGTAGAGCCCTCTCAACGGAATGACCAATCCGGTGCTTGCATTTTGATCTGATCGCGAACTGTTGATCTTGTCGCCATACCACTCCCAGCCTGCATTGGCTTTCCACCAGTTGTTGAAACTGAAATGAAAGATGGAACCCAAACCGACGGTTCCTACCTTGTCCAATTCTTTCCTTAGCAACGCACTTCCCTTCTTGGCAGTGAACCGGGTCTCTGCGATCTCTTGATGAGAGATGAAATGATCTGCTTTTTTCAGCCAACCCTTCTCATATTTTTTTTCAAGCTTGGCATATCCCATCGATCGATACAGCGGTTCTGAATTGTTGCGTGAAAAATTCTCCAATGCATATTTGTGATAGACGGGCACATTCAATTGTTTGAGCCCTTGATAAGCGAGTTTTAAGATCCATCCTTTGCCAAGGTCTGCCTTAAGATTCAGGTCGATGTTCTGTTCACGGTAACCCGACGGCCTTTGAAACCCGGTGGTATCACCCCCTTTGAGATCACCAAAATTTTTATTGCCTGCACCCAGTGAGAATGAAAATCGTTTTCCGGAGTAGTTCAATTGTGGGCGAAGCGTGAACTCCATGCGATCAGATGTCATGCGCTGTAAGATACGGGCAGACCATTTCGATTCTTTGGTAAACCCAAGGTCAGGTGTGATCACATTGATCACTCCGGTCATGGCATCACTGCCATATTGCACGGCACCTGATCCTTTTAATACTTCGATTCTGTCGACTGCATAAGGATCAACGAGGGTAAGGTATTGATTGGGGCCGTATCGAAAGATGGAATTGTTGAGGCGGATGCCATCCACCAACACCAATGCCTGGTTGCCGGTGAGTCCCCTGATAAAAGGCGATCCACCCCCATGATTGGTTTTCTGAATGAAGAGTCCTGCTATGCCGTTGAGTGCTTCTGGGATGGTTCTGGATAGGTTGCGCTGCAAAATCTTTTGATCAACCCTGTTCACAGCATAGGGCAGGTCTTTGATGCGGGTATCGCTTCTGTTGACCGTGACAACAATATCTCTCAATTGCGTGATTGAATCCTTTTGGGCATGAGAAACCGCTGTCAATAAAATCAAGACAAAAAAGACCGGGATGGAGAATGACCTTGCTGACATATTCTTAATCAGCGTCAAAAATAGTCATTAGCGCAAATGATCTGTATTACTTTTTTGTTTCCTCTGTCTTTTTGACAAAGCCAATGAGCCCCTTGAAATAGGTTTCCTGGTCATCATACATGGCCATATGGCTTCCCTTTTCGCAATAGAGGTAGCTGCCATTTTTCACTTGGGTTGACATCCACTTCATGTGTTCGGGATCCATGGTATCATGCTGAGCACCCACCACCAATGTTGGTACTGTAATCTTGGGCAATTCCTTGCTCACGTCCCAGTTGGAGAGTCGGCCGGCAATGCCAAATTCACTGGGAC
>RFVQ01000098.1 GCA_009922495.1 Chitinophagia bacterium | reverse complement strand
ATGTATGCCGTCTATCACGGACCTGCAGGACTGAAAAAAATTGCAACGCGCGTTGCCTTGTTTGCTCAAGTGGTTGCGGCGAAATTGAAAGAAAAAGGTTTTGAACTGGCCTCCAATCAATTTTTTGATACGATTGCCATCAGCACCAAGAAAGCAAAGGAGATGGTTGAAAATGCTGCTGCCAAAAATATCAACCTGAGACTGATCAACCATGAACTCATTGGTATCAGCTTTGACGAAACCAGCAACTTGAAGACAGTGCAGTCTCTTTTGGAATGTTTAGGAGTAGCTGATAGTGATAAATTGGCCTTCCCTGAAACGGAAGATTTAGAAAACATCCCTGACAGCGCTTTCAGAAATTCAACTTATTTGCTTCATCCCGTGTTCAACAGCCACCACAGTGAGAGCAAAATGATGCGCTACATCAAATACCTGGAAAACAAAGATCTCTCCCTCAACACGTCCATGATATCCCTGGGTAGCTGTACCATGAAACTCAATGCGGCCTCTGAAATGATGCCCCTTAGCTGGAGTTGCTGGAACCAGATACATCCGTTTGCGCCAAGCAGCCAGACCAAAGGATATCAGTATGTAATTGATGAGTTATCGAAGTATCTCTGTGAAGTTACTGCCTTTGATGCCTGCAGCTTGCAGCCCAACAGTGGTGCACAGGGAGAATATGCTGGCTTGTTGGCCATCAGGGGTTATCATTTATCCAGAGGGGATCACCACCGCAATGTTATGCTGATCCCTATTTCTGCCCATGGAACCAACCCTGCTTCAGCAGTGATGGCAGGGATGAAAGTGGTGGTCGTCAAAGCATTGGACAATGGCTATATCGATGTGGAAGACCTGAAAGAAAAAGCAATTCAATACAGCCATGAACTGGCCGGCATCATGATCACCTACCCCAGTACCTATGGCGTATATGAGGAAACGGTAAAAGATATTACTGCCATTATTCATGAACATGGCGGACAGGTTTACATGGACGGGGCGAACATGAATGCACAGGTCGGACTTACAGCTCCGGGTTTGATTGGAGCGGACGTCTGCCACCTCAATCTCCACAAAACCTTTGCCATTCCGCATGGCGGTGGCGGTCCTGGCATGGGCCCCATCTGTGTCAAGCAACATCTTGCACCTTTCCTTCCGGGTCATACCTATCAAACCGGCATACCCGATTTGAAAAAAGGAAATACAGCGGTCAGTGCCGCTCCATTTGGCAGTGCCAGCATCCTGTTGATCAGCTATGGTTATATCAGAATGCTCGGTGCGGAGGGATTGAAAGCCTCTACTGAATTTGCCATTTTGAATGCCAATTACATGCGCGCAAGGCTACAGGGGCATTATGACATTCTTTATCTGGGAACAAACGGTACCTGCGCCCACGAATTCATCATCGATCTGAGGCCGTTCAAGAAATCAGCGGATATTGAAGCAGAAGATGTTGCCAAACGACTGATGGACTATGGTTTCCATGCACCCACACTCAGTTTCCCAGTACCCGGTACTGTAATGATTGAACCAACTGAGAGCGAGGACAAGGATGAACTGGATCGTTTTTGTGATGCCATGATTTCCATTAGAAACGAGATCAAAAAGGTTGAAGAAGGAAATGCAGACAAAAAAGACAATGTGCTAAAACGAGCTCCCCATACACAGGCCAACATCTGCTCCAATGAATGGAACAGACCTTATTCCAGAGAAGAAGCAGCCTTTCCTGCTGACTATTTAAAAGGCAATAAGTTCTGGCCAAGCATAGCAAGGGTCAACAATACCTATGGCGATAGAAACCTGGTTTGCACTTGTGAACCGGTAGCCAGTTATGCATAAGGAGATGCAGAAAGTTTTTTCTTGAAATTCTGCGTTTTTTCTTTCAAAAATGCTGACTTCGTCGTAAATTCAAACGAACGCTTGCCCCTGTATTAGATTTCATAAATCTTTACGGCCGTTTTATTGAATATTATCTAAAAACATGCATTCTTATGGCAGGAAAGCAAGGATTATATCGTCCTGAATTTGAAAGAGACGCCTGTGGCATCGGCTTTGTAGCCAATATCAAAGGAAACAAAAGTCATCAGGTCATTTCTGATGCACTCACCATTTTAGAGAACATGGAGCACAGGGGTGCCTGTGGTTGCGAAAGCAATACTGGAGATGGTGCAGGCATTTTGATACAAATACCCCATGCCTTCTTTTTTGATGAATGTCTGAAAATGGGCGTCCATTTGCCGCCTTTTGGAAAATATGGTGTCGGTTCTGTTTTTTTCCCAAAAGAAGTGAGGCTTCGGGAAGAATGCAGGGATATTTTCAGCAGAACGGCTGAGGAACTAGGTTTGGAGTTGTTGACATGGCGAAAGGTACCGGTGAATCCGGAGGGCATTGGCTACACAGCCCGATCCGTAGAACCTGATATGGAACAGGTTTTCATTGCTTGCCCCGACCACATCACAGACCCACTTGCATTTGAGCGAAAGCTCTTTGTGCTCAGAAACTATGCCAGCCATCTGATCAACAACACTGTTAAGAAAGATCCCATCGGTTTCTATATTTCTTCCCTCTCCTATAAAGTCATTGTTTACAAGGGACAATTGACCAGCGGGCAGGTAAGGTCGTATTATCCTGATCTCAGCAACAAAAAGGTTGTGAGCGCATTGGGGCTGGTACATTCCCGGTTTGCCACCAATACTTTCCCTTCCTGGAAATTGGCTCAACCCTTCCGATACATCGCACATAATGGCGAAATCAATACTTTACAAGGCAATCTTAACTGGATCAAAACCAATGAGAAAGGATATACATCTCCCTATTTTTCAAAAGAGGAAATGGAGATGCTGCTTCCCTTGATTTCAGGAAGCCAGAGCGATTCCGCCAGCCTTGACAACATGATCGAATTGTTGACCATGACCGGCAGGTCATTGCCCCATGTGATGATGATGCTTATCCCAGAAGCCTGGGATGGCAACGAGGACATGGATCCGGTAAAAAAGGCCTTTTACGAATACCATGCTTCTATCATGGAGCCATGGGACGGTCCCGCCTCTATCTCATTTACAGATGGCAAAATGATCGGAGCAACTTTGGACAGGAATGGACTAAGGCCTTCCCGTTATTGTGTGACATCAGATGACAGGGTGATCATGGCTTCTGAAACCGGTGCCCTTCCTGTGGATCCAACCTTGGTTATTGAAAAGGGAAGATTACAACCAGGAAAAATGTTCATCGTAGACATGGAGGAAGGCAGGATCATCAGCGACGAAGAAGCAAAACAGCAGATCTGCAGCCAGAAACCCTATGGCGAATGGCTCAACAAATACAAAATCCGTTTGAATGAGTTGCCCGAACCAAGGGTCATGTTCACTCACCTGGAACACGACCAGGTTTTCAAATACCAAAAAGCATTTGGTTATAGCTCAGAGGACTTAGACAACATCATTGCCCCCATGGCAGAAGATGGCAAAGAGCCGGTTGGCTCTATGGGAACTGATGTTCCATTGGCCATATTGAGTGACCAGCCTCAACACATCAGCAGTTACTTTAAACAGCTTTTCGCCCAGGTAACCAACCCTCCTATTGATCCTATTCGGGAAAGACTGGTGATGTCGTTGGCAACCTTTATTGGCAACAATGGAAACATGCTGGTGGAAGATCCTTTGAGCTGTCATACTGTTGCCCTGAAGCATCCGGTTTTAACCAACAAAGACCTTGAAAAGATAAGGAGCATTGATACCGGTATTTTCCAAGCCAAAACCCTGCAGTGTTATTTCAGGGCTGATGGCCAGCCTGGCTCCTTGAAAAAGGCACTGGACCGGATCTGCCGTTACGCAGTTGATGCTGTAGAAGACGGGTTCGAAGTATTGATTTTACAAGACAGGGCAATCGATTCAGAGCATGCTCCCATTCCTTCACTTCTTTCCACGGCAGCCATCCATCACCACCTGATCAGAAAAGGGTATCGTGGCAAGGTAGGCATCATTGTTGAGGCAGGAGATGTTTGGGAAGTACATCATTTTGCCTGCCTGATCGGCTTTGGTGCAACGGCCATCAATCCTTATCTGGCCCTATCATCCATCAGAGACATGCGCCTGAATGGCAAGATCCATTCCGAAATGGATCCTGAACAACTCAAGAAAAATTATATCAAAGCCATCAATGAGGGATTGCTGAAAGTATTCTCCAAAATGGGCATCTCCACCTTACAATCCTATCAGGGTGCACAAATCTTTGAGATCATTGGCCTTAACAAGGAAGTCGTAGACAAATATTTCACCGGAGCCGTTTCCAGGATTGAAGGAATGGGGCTGGATGAGATTGCCAAAGAAGCATTGGCCAAACACCAGTTGGCGTTCAGCAAAAAATCCATTCCTGCCGACCGTCTGCCAGTAGGGGGTGTTTATCAGTGGAAAAGAAAGGGTGAATTTCATTTGTTCAATCCGCAAACCATCCACCTTCTTCAGCATTCCACCAGAATCGGAGACTATGGTGTCTTCAAGAAATACTCAAAACTGGTCAACGACCAGAGCGAAAAAGCATGCACCCTCAGAAGCATGTTTGAATTCAATCCGCTCAGGAAATCCATTTCCATTGACGAAGTAGAACCCGCTGAAAGCATCTATAAAAGATTTGCTACCGGTGCCATGTCATTCGGCTCCATTTCCTGGGAAGCGCATACCACCCTTGCCATTGCCATGAACAGGCTTGGCGCCAAGAGCAACACAGGTGAGGGCGGTGAAGACGAGATTCGCTATCAACCGTTGGCGAACGGAGATTCCATGCGATCATCGATCAAACAGGTCGCTTCAGCAAGGTTTGGTGTTACCAGCCAGTATCTTACAGAAGCAGATGAGTTGCAGATCAAGATGGCACAAGGTGCGAAACCAGGTGAAGGTGGGCAATTACCCGGACACAAAGTGGATGAATGGATCGGGAAAGTAAGGCATTCCACACCAGGCGTTGGACTCATTTCTCCTCCCCCGCACCATGATATCTATTCAATTGAAGATCTTGCCCAATTGATATTTGACCTGAAGAATGCCAACAGAAAAGCGAGGATCAGTGTAAAACTGGTATCCAAAGCGGGTGTTGGCACCATTGCAGCCGGTGTTGCAAAAGCAAAAGCAGATGTGGTACTGGTTTCAGGTCATGACGGAGGTACAGGCGCCTCTCCCATGAGTTCCATACGCCATGCAGGACTTCCTTGGGAGCTAGGGCTTGCAGAAGCCAATCAAACATTGGTAAAAAACAAACTCCGGTCAAGGGTTGTTTTGCAGACAGACGGACAATTGAAAACCGGAAGAGATATCGCGATTGCGACTCTCCTTGGAGCGGAAGAATGGGGCGTTGCAACAGCGGCATTGGTTGTAGAAGGTTGTATCCTCATGCGCAAATGCCACCTCAATACTTGTCCTGTTGGGGTTGCCACACAGGATCCGGAGTTGAGAAAAAGATTCAATGGCGCTGCTGAATATGTGGTCAATTTTATTCAGTTCTTGACAAGAGAATTGAGAGAGATCATGGCTGAGATGGGATACAGGACCATTGAAGAGATGGTGGGTCAATCCGATGCATTGAAAATAAGAGAGGGCGTCAGCCATTGGAAGTACAGCAAACTTGATCTATCCTCCATCCTTTACAAGGAGCCGGCAGATGCCTATACCGGCCTGTACAAACAAGAGGAACAAGATCATGGAATAGCCAATGTGATCGACTGGAAATTGATGGAGGAAGCCAAACCTGCACTGGAGAACAAAGAAAAAGTAAGCATCGCTTCAGGCATCAAAAATACTGATAGAACTACCGGTACCATGCTCAGCAATGAGATCACCAAAAGATATGGAGCAGCAGGATTACCAGATGGAACCATTCACCTGAAATTCAAAGGCACTGCCGGTCAAAGTTTTGGTGCATTCAATACCAACGGCGTAACACTTGAATTGGAAGGAGATGCCAATGATTATTTTGGCAAAGGGTTGAGTGGGGCAAAAATGATCGTTTACCCACACAAAGAATCCAGTTTCATCCCTGAGGAAAACATTTTGATTGGCAACGTTGCCTTTTATGGAGCCACCTCAGGCAAAGCCTTTATTCGAGGCAAGGCAGGCGAAAGATTTGCTGTAAGAAATTCCGGCGCCACTGCTGTTGTGGAGGGTGTTGGTGATCATGGTTGTGAATACATGACTGGCGGATTGGTTATTGTTCTTGGTAAAACCGGTCGCAATTTTGCTGCAGGCATGAGCGGGGGTATTGCCTATGTTTATGATATTGACGGGAATTTCCGCGATGCATGCAACCCTGAAATGGTTGATCTGGATCCCATTGATGAAGCCGATATGGAGACCATTGCGGGTTTATTGAAAGAGCATCTGCTTGCAACGGAAAGTTCGGTCGCCAAATTCATCTTATCTGACCTTGACAACCAAGGAACCAATTTCATCAAAGTCTATCCAAGAGATTATAAAAAAGTGATGCAGGCTCAAAAAAATGAGAAAACTGCTGTAACAAAATAGTTGATCATGGGAAAACCAACAGGATTTTTGGAATACACAAGGGTGAGTCCACAGAAAATCTCTCCCAAGGAAAGAATTGGAAATTTCAATGAATTCGTGAAACCATTCGAACCGGAAGTACTCAACCAGCAGGCAGCAAGGTGCATGAATTGTGGTGTACCTTTTTGTCATAGTGGGTGCCCACTTGGAAACATCATTCCGGAATTCAATGATGCCGTCTACCGACAAAGTTGGGAGGAAGCCTATGAGATTCTAACCTCCACCAATAATTTCCCAGAGTTCACTGGCAGGATTTGTCCCGCACCCTGTGAAAGTGCCTGTGTGCTGGGCATCAACCAGCCCCCTGTGAACATTGAAGAGATTGAAAAACACATCATCGAAATTGCCTTTGAAAAAGGGTATGTCAAACCCAAATCGCCAGTGATCAGAACTGGCAAGAAAGTAGCGGTCGTTGGCAGTGGACCAGCAGGACTTGCAGCAGCAGCACAGCTAAACCAGGCGGGTCATTCAGTAACCGTTTATGAAAGGGATGAAAAACCTGGGGGATTGTTGCGATATGGGATTCCAGACTTTAAACTTGAAAAAAAGATCATCGATAGAAGGATTGCTGTAATGGAAGAAGAAGGCATTGCATTCAAGTGCAATGCAAATGTAGGCGTCAATGTAAGCATCAATGACCTTTTGAGGGAAAATGCAGCTATTGTATTGGCTGGCGGCTCAACAGTCCCAAGAGATTTAAACATCCCGGGAAGGGAGAGCAATGGCGTTCATTTTGCCATGCAATTTCTCAAACAACAAAACAAAAAAGTCTCAGGATCAGATCCCCTGGCCCATTCAACCATCGAAAGCAATATTGCAAAAGAACTTATTTCCGCCAAAGGGAAAAATGTAGTGGTAATTGGCGGTGGTGATACAGGGAGTGACTGCGTAGGCACATCCAACAGACAGGGCGCAAAGACAGTAACACAATTTGAACTGTTACCCAAACCACCGGATGGCAGGAATTCCTTTATGCCATGGCCAACCTATCCCATGGTGCTGAAGACCTCCAGCTCCCATGAAGAAGGATGTGAGAGGCAATGGGCAGTGGCCACCAAGGAATTCATCGCTGATGGCAATGGCAATCTCAAAGCCTTGAAAACAGTGGAATTGGAGTGGAAGGTTGAAGATGGAAGGGCCAGTAAATTTGTCGAAAAAGCAGGATCAGAAAAAATCATCGATTGCGAATTGGTTCTATTGGCAATGGGATTTGTTGCACCGCAGAAAGAGGGAATGCTCAACGAATTGGATGTTGAATTGGACGAACGAGGCAATGTGAAGGCAAATGAAAAGGATTATAAAACCAATATCTCAAAACTATTCAGTTGCGGAGACATGCGCCGTGGTCAATCTCTTGTTGTATGGGCCATTAGCGAAGGCAGAGAGTGTGCCAGAAAAGTAGATGAATTTTTAATGGGAGAATCATTGCTTGAAACCAAAGACAGCAGACTTCAGTTCACCTGATCGCCCATTAAAAAGATCATTGCCGGACTTGGGTCCGGCATTTTTTTTA
>RFVQ01000097.1 GCA_009922495.1 Chitinophagia bacterium | reverse complement strand
ATCTCATCAGCAAACCTTACCAATCCGTAGATATCGTATATCGGTCCCCTGAGATCGCTGTGCAACAGCTTGATGGCACTGCTGAACGAGGTACTGTAGCGCTCAGTAGTGATGCGGCTGCATTCGTGAGAAACTTTGTGAAAGAGATCGATCATGGTTGGATATTGAATTGGTTAAAACGATCCATTATTTATTTTGTTCACTACTCCTGCCACCACTTCCCCGCTGATCAGGCTCGGGGGTACACCCGGTCCCGGCACTGTGAGTTGTCCTGTGTAATAGAGATTCTTCACTTTCTTGCTTTTGCAGGAAGGCTTGAGGATGGCGGTCTGCAGGAGGGTATTGGCCAGTCCGTAGGCATTTCCTTTGAAGGCATTGTAATCATCCACAAAATCAGTGTAGCTGTAGGCACGCTTGTAAACCACATGGTTGCGAATGTCTACACCGGTCCTATCTTTCAACCGCTCACTCAGGATGTCGAAATACTGTTCCCTTACTTTTTCATCATCCCCATCCAATCCTGCTGCGATCGGGATCAGGAAGAAAAGATTTTCGGACCCTTCCGGAGCCTGGCTAGGATCGGTGACAGACGTGGCACTCAGGTAGAAAAGTGGCTTTTCGGGCCATGCCGGATGGGTGTAAATCTCTGCAGCGTGTTTTTCAAAAGGTACATCGAAAAACAGGGAATGGTGTTGCAGATCGGGGATGCGGGTGTTGATGCCCACATAGTAGATCAGGCATCCGGGAGCCATCACGCGTTTGTCCCAGTATTGGGCAGTATAACTCTGGTATTCGGAGGGCAACAATTTTGTTTCGATGAAATGATAATCGGCTGCACCCACCACGGCATCTGCGGCAATGGTGGCTGTTGAGCCATTGATGGTGATGCCAATGGCCTTTCCATTGTCAATTTGGATGCTGTTCACATTCGCATTGAAATGAAAACGTACGCCTTGTTCAACAGCCAGCTGGTGCATGCCTTCCACGATCTTGTACATACCTCCTTTGGGAAACCAGGTACCCAGTTTAACATCGGCATAGTTCATTAGGCTGTATAAGGCAGGTGTATTTTCGGGGAGTGCTCCCAGGAAGAGGACAGGGAACTCCATCATCTGGCGAAGATGGGGATGCTTGAAATACTTAGCGATATGGGATTTGATGTTATTGAATACATCCAAGCGGAAAAGTCCTGCTATCAGCTCCTGGTCAAGGAACTCCAGCCATGATTGCCCGGGTTTGAACACCAACTTGTTGACCCCTACCCTGTATTTGTATTCCGCTTCCTGCATGAAGGTATCCAGCTTCTCGCCGGCCCCTGGTTCCAGCCGATCAAAGAGATTCTTCATCTCAGCATAGCTGGCGGGAACATCCATTTGTCCTTCTTCCCAATAAATACGGTAAGAAGGATCCAGTCGGATTAGTTCATAATAGTCGGATACTTTTTTTCCGAACTGGGCAAAGTAGCGTTCGAATACATCGGGCATCCAGTACCAGCTCGGACCCATGTCGAAACTGAAGCCATCTTTTTTGAAATGACGACAGCGGCCACCCGGCTGGTCGTGTTTTTCATAAACGTCAACCTGCCAGCCGGCACGGGCAAGAAAGGTTGCTGCGGAAAGACCGGCAAATCCGCTGCCAATGACTACTGCTTTTTTTGACACAGGGGGAAGGTACGTTAAAACTTGTTTATCTCATTCTTCAACAAGCGTCTTGCAAAGTGGATGCGACTTTTGATGGTTCCCAGGGGTTCGTTCAGCATATCAGCGATCTCATGGTATTTGTATCCTTCGAAATACAATAGAAAGGGCTGTTTGAAGATGCTGGGCAACTCATGAATGGCATTTTGAATGTCTTTCATGCGCATAGAGGTTTCAGCACCATTGACAACAGCAGACTGGTTATGGTCGAGCAGGAATTCATTGGGACTGTTATCGAAAATGGTGTTCTGCTTGGATTTGCGGCGATAGTTGTTGATGAAAATATTGCGCATGATGGTGTAGAGCCAGGCTTTGATATTGGTTCCTACACTGTATTTCTCTTTGTTGGAGAGCGCCCTGAACATGGTTTCCTGTATCAGGTCCTTGGCCGACTCATGATCCTTGGTCAATGTAACTGCGAAAGGCCTGAGGTATTCTGCATTACCGAGCAACAGTTGGTTGAATTCTTGAGTTGACATGGTTTTTTGTTTAAATAAATAGAATTCAAATTTAAACAAAAACAGGAGACCGCCAACAAATTTTGTTTATTTTTTCAAATGAATAAATTAAACAAACGTAAAGGCTTGAGGATCAGGAAACTGGGATCAAACAAGTTCGGTAATGAACTCGGTTACTTCCTGCAGAGAGCGTTTGAAATGGATCTGTGAGGGAATCTTCTTCTCGTAACTGGCAGCGAGGCGACCGGATACAATCAGGGGAACTGTGCTAAAACGCTTGAGTGACTGGTGGATGAACTTGTCAAAATTAAAAGCACTGGAAACAGAGGTCAGGTGTGTATAGACAAAATCAGGCTTTTTATGCTTCACCACATATTCCACATCTTCCAAGGGTACGTTGGCCCCCAGGTACAGTACTCTCAATCCCCTGCTGCGGAGCAGGTATTGTACAAAGAGGAGACCGAGTTCATGGAACTCTCCTTCAGGAAGGAACAACAAGGCTGTTTTCTTCAATTGGAACATGGGGTTGACCACTTCTGTTCCTACGATCATTTTCTGGCGAATGATATTGGAAACCAAATGTTCCTGTGCAGGGTTGATATGCCCGGTGATCCACAAAACACCAATGCGTTCCATGAAGGGGAAAATGATCTGGTGGATTGTTTTTTCGATTCCCTTCATGCGGATATAATCCTCAATACTGGCTTCAAAACTTTCCAGGTCCATGTCAACCATTGCCTGGATCATTGAATTCACAATCCGCTCTTGTTGTGCCTGGATATTGTTGATGTTCAGGATCTTTTCTTTCATGTCCTGATCCGTCATCCTATCAATATGAGAGATCTTGAAACCGTATTTGTTGAGGAGAGCGATGTTAAGGATCTTTTTCAGCTCCTCATTGTTGTAATAACGGATGTTGGTATCGGTACGCTGGGGCTTCAGAAAATGATAACGCTGTTCCCAAATGCGGATCGTGTGGGCCTTAATGCCCGTTAGATTCTCTAGGTCTTTGATGGTGAATGCGTTCATTAGTCTTATAACACGGTTTTAGGGACAATGTTCAAAAAGGAGCAGAATCCGGAAACATCAGTGAAACAATCACCTGGGTAGCAAAGGTAACTCCATTTGAGTCAAATTGTTCAATTTGAAAATCAAAAGATTAAACTGTTGATGAATTAAGGGATTTTAGCGGGAAAGAATGAACAAAGGGATCAATTCCCTTTAGCCAAGACCTTTTTCAGGCCATTTGTCAGCTTCAGCTCGCGAAGCGCTTCGAGGTGCCTTTGATGGTGAAGGTCGGTTCCCAAAATAGAAGTAAGTCCTTTTTCGGCAAGAAATTCAGCCGCTTGCTGAGCGGCAACTCCGTAATAACCAGAAAAGGAGAGCAGATTGGACTGAAAATAACATCCGAGGTGATGCAGCTCTTCGAGGGCTGTTTTTCTTGCATGATAATAACCGTATCGTTCCGGATGTGCCAGAACCGGTTGGTATCCCTGCAACTGCAATTCAAAAATGATGGGTTTGAGTTGTCGGGGAGGCTGGATGAATGAGATTTCAAACAATACCCAGTTGTCTTTGATCGTCAGCAGTGGGGTTCTGTCTTGCAACAATTGTTCAAAGTTCCCGTCAACCAGGTATTCGGCAGCGGGCCTCACCTCCATCGACATGCCTTCCGCCTGGATGTGTTGCTGGAGCAAATGATGCGCTTGCAGGATGCTTTCTGTATTGTTTCGGTACAGGTCTTCCATGACATGGGGTGTTCCGGTAAATTCTTGGAATCCCAAGTCCTGCATGCCCTTGATCAAAGCAATGGATGTTTCCGGATCTGGCGAGCCATCATCGATGCCTGGCAAGATGTGCGAATGAAGATCGGATGTCAGCGCATGAAAGGGAAAGTTCGGGAGGGGTGTTTTTTTAAAAAATGAGAACATCCAATTATCCTTTCACGGATTGGAGATAGTCCTGGTATACTTTTTCCAGTCCCTCCCTGAGTCCAATAGAATAACGCCAGCCAAGGTTTGCCAGTTTGCTAACGTCTAACAATTTTCTGGGTGTTCCGTCCGGCTTGCTTGCATCATAGACAATATTTCCATGGTACCCTACTACTTCCTTGATCATCATGGCCAATGCTGTGATGCTCAGGTCCTCACCCATCCCGATGTTCACCAATCCCGCTTCATTGTAGGTATTCATGAGAAACACACAGGCATCTGCCAGGTCATCTGCATGCAGAAACTCCCGCTTGGGTGTACCGGTTCCCCAGATTACCACTTCAGCTGCATTGCTCATTTTTGCTTCGTGAAATTTTCGGATAAAAGTGGGAAGCACATGTGCATGCTCGAGATCATAATTATCGTTCGGACCATACAGATTGGTGGGCATCACAGAAATGAAGTTGCAACCATACTGGGCACGATAAGCATCACACATTTTGATACCCGCTATCTTGGCGATGGCATAAGGTTCGTTGGTGGGTTCCAAGGGACCCGTCAGCAGGTATTCTTCTTTCAGGGGTTGAGGCGCCAATTTTGGATAGATACAAGAGGAGCCAAGGAACAATAATTTCTTCACGCCTGTGGCATAGGCAGAATGAATCACATTGTTTTGCACCATCAGGTTTTCATAAATGAAATCAGCACGCAGGGTATTGTTGGCCAAGATGCCTCCCACTTTTGCTGCAGCAAGAAAAACATATTCCGGTCTTTCGGTTTCAAAAAATTCATTCACCGGCTCCTGTACACGCAGGTCCAATTCTTTGGAGGTACGGGTAATGATATGATGGTACCCCTCTGACAAAAGTTTTCGGTGGATGGCAGAGCCAACCATCCCTCGGTGACCGGCAATGTATATTTTGGAGGATTTGTCCATTTCAAGTTTATTCATATGAATGATTCACTGCAAATCCTGCATCCTTCAGTAGCTTTTCCTGCTTGAACAATACAACGTCGCTGCTGACCATGTCCTTCACCAACATGGGCAGATCATATTGAGGTTTCCATCCAAGTTTAGTCATGGCCTTGGTAGGATCTCCTATCAGAAGATCTACTTCCGTGGGCCTGAAATATTTTGGATCGATGGCAACCACTTCTTTTCCGATAGCAACGGGAAATTCAGGGTTGCTGGCTGAAGCCACATAACCCTTTTCATTCTCGCCCTCTCCTTTGAATTCGATCTCCACCCCTACTTCCCGGAAGGCCATGCGCACAAATTCACGTACAGGAGTGGTGATGCCTGTGGCGATGACATAATCTTCCGGCTTATCCTGTTGCAGGATCCGCCACATGGCTTCTACATAATCCTTTGCATGTCCCCAATCTCTTTTGGCATCCAGGTTTCCAAGATAGATGCAGTCTTGCATGCCGAGTGCGATCTTGGCAACGCCGCGCGTGATCTTGCGCGTGACGAAGGTTTCGCCACGCAGGGGACTTTCATGATTGAAGAGGATGCCATTGACGGCATACATGTTGTAGGCTTCGCGGTAATTGACAGTGATCCAGTAAGCATAGAGTTTGGCAACACCGTAAGGAGAACGGGGATAGAAAGGCGTGGTTTCTTTTTGCGGAACTTCCTGTACCAACCCATACAACTCAGAAGTAGATGCCTGGTAAATTTTTGTCTTCTTTGTTAGACCCAACAATCGAACAGCTTCCAATATCCGCAAGGTTCCGACGCCATCGGCATTGGCCGTGTACTCCGGTGTGTCAAAGCTCACTCTTACATGGCTCATCGCTGCCAGGTTGTAGATCTCATCCGGTTGTGTTTCCTGGATGATGCGGATCAGGTTGGTGGAATCTGTGAGATCACCGTAATGCAGGGTGAGCCTGACGCCTTTCTCATGCGGATCCTGGTAGAGATGATCGATGCGAGAGGTATTGAAAAGCGAGGACCTTCTTTTGATGCCATGAACGATGTATCCTTTGTCCAGCAACAATTCGGTCAGATAGGCACCATCTTGCCCATTTACTCCGGTAACCAGTGCAACTTTAGCCATTGAAGAAAAATTGATTGAGTTTGCGTAACGGCTTTAAAATTAGTGTAAAAAAATGAGGCTTGAGTTCATTCATCTTCCATGCCTCACGGTCTTCTTTGTTGGCCATGAGCCTGTTTCGCAGGGATGCGGTGCTCCTGCCTCCATTGCGCATGTGAATGAGGGTATGGGGGATATGCTGTGAACGGATGCGGTGCTTGAGCAGAAATCGCAACATGAGCTCATAATCGGCAGCAGATTTCAATCTCGTATCGAAACATCCATATTTCTCATAGATGCTTTTTCGCACGAAAAATGTGGGATGGGGAGGCATCCATCCAAAATAAAAATCTTCGGGTTGATGGGGAGAGGAATGCCAGCGGCGCACGATCCTGGAGCTGTCAGTGGGATCTACAAAAACAAGGTTGCCATAGACAGCCTCAATATCCGGGTTCTCAAAAACTTTCACCACTTTTTGGATCACGTTGCAATCTGCATATTGATCATCCGCATTCAGGATACCAATGACCTCCCCTGTTGTCATGGCAAGACCTTTGTTCATGGCATGGTAAATGCCCCCATCCTTCTCTGAAATTTTTTTCGCTACATGCGGATACAGATCCACCCTATCCATTGTTCCATCGATTGATCCGCCATCCACCACAATATGTTCTATCTGCGGATAAAGCTGTGCAGCAACAGATGACAAGGCATCCTGGATGGTGTTGGCAGCATTGTAGGAGACAGTGATGATAGAGAGGGTCATATCAGGAATGAGAAACCAGAAACTGGGGACGAGGGTGATTCATTGAAAAGAATCGATTGTTCGGGATTTTATATGATTTGCGGGATTGCCCTGGTAAATACCATAGGCTTGCATATCACGCGTGGCAACAGAGCCGGCGGTGAGCATGCTGTGGGAATAAGCTCTCACACCGGAAGTAACGATTGCTTTGGCGCCAATCCAAACACCATCTTCGAGTATGATGGACTTTGATATCAACTCAAAACCGGATGAATGATAGTTGTGATTGCCCGTACAAAGCATGGCACCCTGAGAAATACATACATGGCTGCCGATGATGACATCTGTGATGTTATCGATCCAACAATCTTCGCCAAGCCAAACATGATCGCCCATTCTAAGCTTCCAGGGAAATTTTATTTTGACTCCCGGACGAATCCTGGCTTCAATGCCTATGCTGGCACCAAACAAGGCTAATACCCATTTGCGAAAACCGCTGAAGGGGATCAAGGGATTGCGAATCAGCAAGGGACTGCAAAAAAACCAAAGCCATTGTTTGATTTTGGAAGCACCGATGCTTGTAGCATAGGCTTTGTTATGGGCATCGTAATGGGTCAGGTCTACTTTCATGGCCAGTTAGGTTTCAGACAAGGCAAATAAATCCTGATAAGCATTGAGCGAATTCATGTTCTTCACATAATCTGCTGCTACGGCCAATGCTCCCTTTCTGTATGCTTGCCAGGCAGCATCTTCCATGTCCACGAAATACTGCATGGCTTCCGTAAACTTGGTTCTCGAAAGAGAAAGATCGATACCTGCCTTTTTCTCTGACAAATCGCGCCAGGGCGTTTGATCGCTGATCAGAATGGGACAACCCACCGCCATTGCTTCAAAGATGGCATGCCCAAAATTCTCCCCTTCTGTTGGCAGAACGAAGAGTTGTGACTTTTCCAAGACGGATCGCACCTTCTGGTGCTTTAGGTCTGCATAGGTCACAATGTTCATCTTGGTTTGCATGCCAAAAATGAGCCTCTTGCATTTTTTCCAATAGTCTTCATCTTCACGCGTGGCCACAATATCAAAGTGGATATTGCCCTTGACCCTTTGCAAGGCCTCCAACAAAAAAAGCAGGTTCTTGATGGGATGCATGCGGCCGACAAAAATCATGTGCAACTCTCCAGCTTTTTTTTCTTGATGCGGCAATTCTTTCAAAACCGGCTCAGGAAGATTGG
>RFVQ01000096.1 GCA_009922495.1 Chitinophagia bacterium | reverse complement strand
AGAAAGCATTGCCCTGTGTTCCTCCTGCATAATCAAGCCTGAAGCGCTTTCGGGCAGTTTGATCAGCGGTGAACCTGGCAGCACTGAGTGCCGTCCATACACCATTGGTATCCCTTACCCATGGGTTGCCATAGAGGGCCATCCTGGTCTGGTCTCCCGTTCCGGGCATAAAGTTCTCCAGAAAGGAATGAAGACGCTTGAGGTAAGTGTTGGTTGCCGGTCTTTTGAAACTGGCAATGAGCAGCCATTTGTTTTCCTCGGGTGCAAAAAAATAGGCAGTATAGATGGTTGAATTATCCGACTGTGGTTGTCCCTGTAACAAAAATTTATAAGTCTTGCCGGCAGTCCATGGATAAACAAGATAGCTTTGCCCGCCTGCTCCTTCATTGCCAAACTCTCCGGTATAAACGTTGTTGCCTTTTTTAAGCAGGGTGATCTTGAATTCAGGGGGAATGCTGGCGGGGTTGTCGGTGGCATACGGACTCCATACAGAAAAGAGAATCCGTCGTTCGGAAGATGAATTGACCTGAATACCAAAATATCCCTCCGCAAAACCATTGGCCATGAAATAGGAACCGATCACGTCATTCCCTTCCGGCACAGTGATCTCGCTGTAAAAAGCAGTGATGTCGGTAGCAGGAAGGGTATAATTGAGGTGAACAGATGGGCCTCTTCTGCCCCAATAGAAATAATTATCAACATTGTCTTTTACAAATGCAGTTTCACTGTTGAGGGAAGTACCGCTGATGGCAAGTGAGGAAACAGTTCCAAAACCGACGGAAGATTTTGTAACCCCTTGGAGCTCGATGGTTGCATATCCCATGGCAACATTCTCCCATTTGCCTACATAAAATTCTTTTTCTGTGCTTCCCTCCACTGTCAGTTCCTTGGAAAGCCCTTGAATGGTAACCTTCAGCCTGTTTTGCCCTCCCGGATTCATGTTGAGGGAAAGGTGAAGGGTTCCCCCTTGTGAGAGAAAAACATAGGTTTTAACCTTGGTTGCTGTTGACTCCCAACCTGTCAACCCATTATTGGTCACGGTGGCACCATTGAGGGTCCATGTATTTCCTCCAATGGGTACGATCATTTTATTGGCATCGTGTTGCGGCGTTACAGGCTGTTTTGATATGCCGAAAAGCTAGGCTATCCCAAAGGCGCTAAGGTGATCATCCTGCATGTGGATGATGCAGGCATGTCTTTCGATTCCAATGAAGGCGTAGCACAATCGATGAACAATGGAGTGGCAAATTCCACCAGCATCATGATGCCTTGCGGATGGGTGCCGGGCATGTTCGCCTATCTGAAAAAACATCGCGAAACCGATGCAGGACTTCATCTTACGCTGACTTCAGAGTGGGCATCTTATCGCTGGGGACCATTGGCCGGTAAAGCAGCGGTACCCGGACTGGTAGACAAGGAAGGTGCCATGTGGAAGAGTGTTCAAGAGGTGGTGATGCACGCCAGTGCAGATGAAGTGTACAAGGAAATCAAAAGTCAGCTGGATCGCTCGAGAACGGCCGGTTGGGAACCCACCCACTTCGATTCACACATGGGAACGCTGTTCGGTTCTGAATCTTTCCTCAGAAAATATTTACAACTGGGCATGGAAGAAAAGATCCCCGTCATGTTTCCGGGTGGACACAATACCATGATCATGAAATCAGAAGCAGGAACTTTTCTGAAAAGGGAACAGACTGATATGATTGGTAAAATGCTATGGGATGCTGGTTTGCCCGTATTGGATGATCTGCACAATGTCAGTTATGGATTTGATTATCCCAAGACGATCCAAAACGACAATGAACTGCAAAGCATCGCTGCATCGCATTATCTCAGATCCTTCAAGGAACTGCAACCTGGTATCACCATGGTCATCATGCATTGTACGGCGCCAACGGAGGTTTTTGACAAGATCTCCGGCTCGGGAATAACCAGAAAAGCTGACCTCTTGGCCATGCAATCTCCGGCATTGAAAAAATACCTCGAAGACAACAAAATCATCTTGACCACTTGGAGGGAACTGAAGGCAAGAAGAGATAAAATAAAATGATCAGTGCAGCCCAGATTACCTGCGTACCGGTTTTTCACTAAATTCAAGCAAAGTTCTTGGGCCTCTATACATCGGCCCAGGAAAAATCACGCATCATCGTTATCGGTGCACACCCCGATGATTGTGATAGCGATGCCGGTGGAACTGCTGCACTGCTGGCCTCGATGGGTCATGCCGTGAAATTTGTGGCCGTCACCAATGGCGATGCCGGTCACCATAAAATGCAGGGAAAGGCCCTTGCTGAAAGGCGGTACGCCGAAACCCAAGAAGTGGCCAAGCGATTAGGCGTGAAGTACGATGTGCTGGACAACCATGACGGTATGTTGATGCCCAGCCTGGAAGTCCGACTTCAGATCATCCGAAAGATCCGGGAGTGGAATGCAGATGTGGTGATTGCCCCCAGACCCAACGACTATCATCCTGATCATCGCTATACTGGGGTCCTGGTCCAGGATGCAGCCTATATGGTGGCAGTTCCCAATATCGCTTACGATGTTCCCCCGCTGAGAAAAAATCCTGTTTTTCTATACACGATCGATAATTTCCAAAGACCCAATCCGTTTCGTCCTGATATCGCCATAGACATCAGCGCTGTATTTGAAAAAAAGATTGCTGCATTGGATGCCCATGAATCCCAATTCTATGAGTGGATGCCCTGGATCGGTCATTATGAAAATGAAGTACCAGAAGGAAAAGAAGCCAGGTTCAAATGGTTGGTTTCAAGGTACAGTGGACCCATGCGAGCAGACGTGCGCAGTTCTCTGAGCAAATGGTATGGAGAGGAAAAAGCTTCCAAGGCTAAGTTTGCCGAGGCATTTGAAATATGCGAATATGGTGCTCAGCCCTCTGAAGCAGATATCAGAAAACTATTTCCTATGCTGGTAAAATAAATTTTCAATCGATAAGTGAATAATTTCTGCTCATGAAGGCAATTGGAATTGATTTGGGGGGTACCAGAATAAAGGCGGTAGCCATTGACGAGGATGGAAAAATATTGCAGATTTCAGCACCTGGTATTCCAGATGAGCAGAATCGATGCATTGCCTTCATGCCGGGAAGGATGCAGGGTCTGGAAAATTTTCAGTGGGATCAAATGCTTCATCGAAAAGTGATTGTATTGAATGATGCAGTGGCCGCCATGATGGCCGAAGCAAGATATGGCGCTTGTCATCATAAAAAACATGCCATCATGCTAACGTTGGGCACAGGTGTTGGTGGCGCCATTTTGATCAATGGCCAACCCTATCAGGGTGCTTTCAACAAAGCAGGACATTTAGGACATATGGTCATCGATCATTTGGGAGAAGCCGATATAACAGGCATCCCCGGTAGTCTGGAAGATTGTATCGGCAATTGTACCATCCAAAAGAGAACCGAAGGGAAATACAGTTCTACACATGAACTTATTGCTGCCGCTGAAAATGGCAATGCATGGGCAAAAGAAATCTGGCTGCTTTCTGTTCGTCAATTGGCCATCGGAATTTCTTCCCTCACCAATATCCTTTCTCCAGAAATAGTGGTGATCGGCGGAGGCATTGCTGAAGCTGGTGATGCATTGTTCCTGCCACTGGAAAAATTCATGGAACAATATGAATGGAGAACAGGAGGCAACAAAGTTGAAATAAAAAAAGCAGCTCACCAGGATCTGGCCGGAGCCATTGGTGCCGCTGCTTTTGCATTAACAAGAGGGTAACCTGTTATTTTTTGGTGGCCCCTCCTCCCAAATGAATCTGAAAGCCAACCCCCAACCCAAAGGTATTGGTCCTTTCTGTTTCACCTTCTGTATCCACAGATCCATAGGAAACCCTTAATTCCAATGCAGTATGTTTGTTCAGAAACACCATGGGTGTTACAGCCAATTCATAACCATTCTGGTTGAAGGTTTCTCCAGCCGCCTTGGTTGCGCCAAACATATAACTACCATCGAAATGCAGGTTAAAGTCTTTATCATTTTTGAGCAGATAATAACGCAGATAGGGGCCGAACATCGAAGAAGACATAACATCTTCTCCCTCCACTTTTAATGCTGATAAATTCGCCTTGATTCCTCCTGCAAACCGGTCTACAAAAAAATAGCCAACATTGGGGGAGAGCAAAGTGGTCTTGGTCGTAATATTCATGACTTCACTTGAGGTAAAAGCAAATGATCCACCAACCATCCAGTTGTTTTGGCTGATCTGGGCATTAGAGAATAAAACAGTTGTAATCAATAAAATGGATAGCAGTAATTTTTTCATGGTGATTGTTTTTGTTTTACAAGCACCAAAACTAAAAGCAATAACTTACCCCATCAATGATGAAAGTTGAGATCACTCATGATGTTAATCACCATCTACAATGGAACCGTAATCAATGAACAATTCCTCTCCAGCAAGAATGTCTCTCAAGGATTCAAAATATTCTCCATCATTGACGGAACGCAAATTGGGCTCGTCTGAATGATTCAGAAATACAATCATGTCAAAGAGTTTAAACCCATATTCGGGAATAAAATAATGATCCTCGTCATACAAACAATGATTCTCCACCAATGCTTTTGCATGTCCAGGAAGAGCATCGACCTCTTTCTTCTCTACCTTGTGCCATTCAGACTTGTCTGATGAAAAAATATTTTTTGTTCCCTTAGGAATATCACAAATGGCAAAAACACCGATACCGTGAATACCTGAAGGCTTCAGTGTGGCATATGTATTGTTACTTAACTCAAATAATAGATCTTTTTTATTCATAAGAGCAATATATGTTAATTAAAGCATCAACTTTGCTGAATGAGATTCACCATCCGACCCATTTTTCTTATCTCACTGATATTATTGGGTTCAAACTCCTTTGCACAGTTTTTTGATGCAAAAAACATTTCAATGCATTGGCTGGATGCAGAAGAACACCCATTGTTGACATTTGACAATGTAAGAAAACTGAAACCTGAATTGATTTTCCTGACCAACGGCGGAAAATTCAATTCTCGCCATGAACCCATAGGTCTCTATATTGAAAATGGGAAAAAATACAAATCGCTGGAGGTGGAACAAAATCCAAAGCGTATGCCTGCCTCTCGGGGAGATGGAGTGTTTTATATACAATCAGGAAAGGCCTTTATCGAAGGGATCAAGCCTACCTTGAAAATCGCTGAGATGACCTATGCATTGCAATCTTCCCCCCTGTTGGTCATCAATGGGAAAATAAATCCACGGCTTTCTATCAAAGAGAGGGTGCTCATGAGAAATGGCGTTGGCGTCACCAAGGAGGGCAAAGTCTATTTTGCCTGCCTCGAGGCTTCTGAACGGTCCCTTGCCAAACATTTTATAGAAGCAGGCTGCATACAGGCTCTTCAGTTGGATGCAAAAGTGTCCAGGGTATGGCACAAAAACATCAAAGAGAAAGTATACGGCCGGTTTGGTGTGATGATCGGAGCAAAATGATCACTCTCCGGGATGGTATACCCTTTTGGCTTCTGCCAACACTTTCCCTTTATCCAGCGTCATGGATTTTAGTTCCTGTTTCAGAAAAAGAGATACCTGGTCATCAAAATGCGGACTTCCTTTTTTGGAAGAAGCCCCATAGGTATTGACCGTTTCAATGATGGGCAGTCCTGTTTTGGGAAAACGGACCATTGCCACATAGGCATCCCCTCCGGTTATTTTCCGTTTGCCATCTTTCCAGGCAACGCCCCACTCAGGAGCCAGCAAATCAGGTAATCCAGGAGCCGGATATTCCTTGTCGCCCCTGACCAATTTTTGGATATCCCCCAGTTTTAAATCCACCGTGCCGAAATTTTTTCTCATGTAGTCTTGAACAGACCGAAGGGTGTTTTCACATTCAAGCTTGGTAAGCTGTTGTGGTTCTTTTCCCCGCATGGCTTTTGACACATTTTCGTAGATCAATAAAAATACGGCTGCCCCCTTGCTTTCGGCATCACCCTTTCTGTCCCAGCTTTGCAGCACCTGCAAGAGCGAATCATATTGTGGATATTCCTCACGCTTCATCAAAAACAGGCTGTCCACTCCATACATATATTGCAAGGGAGTTGGAAGTTGTCTGTTGAATTTGATCTTTTTGAAAGTGGCATAATCGATCTTCCCGGTAGGCATCATTTGCATCACCCTGACACTGCGGTTGTTCTGATTCGTTTCCCAACCACTTTGCACAGGAAAGGCAGTGGGACGAAGATTGTCCTCCTGTGCAGTAGCCAGAAAGGAGGAATGATTTGTATTGAAAAGATATCCGCTCTTCGGATTGACATACTGTGGCAATTCACCGATCTTCTGAAAGCTTGTCCACAAGGTTTTCGATGTGTTCCCGGGCAGGGTTTTCTTCCAATTGAATTCCGGAGAGGGATTGCGGACCGGCATCAGCGCGTTGTTGATATAAAAGATCGTATCCCGTCTATCAGCATACATGATGTTGAACATCGAAAGGCCCTGCAGGCCGATGGCATTGTAGAACTCAGTATAGTTTTTGGCCTTGTTCATCCGATACCATTGCTCCAAAGCCCTGATCTCCATGTTTGCCCCCAAACGGATCGCAAAAACACCCTGATCATTTTTCATGGTGGCCCCATACTTGCTCCAGAGCAAATCCCTGCTGATCGGGATCGGAACGCCTTTGATGAGCAATTTGATCTTCTTTTTTTCAAGATCCACCCATTGCCCGTCATAGAGATACTGATCGGCATTCTTGGGATTCATTTGCAACTGATAGATGTCCATCCTGTCGCATAGGTTCACCGTATGGGCCCATCCCAGATTTTCGTTGACACCATGGAGGATACAAGGACCGCCAGCAAGCAACCCGCCCAAAGCATTCCAGTTCTCTTCACTGTTCACGTGGGCTTCATAAAATGCTTCCGGACCTTCATTGGGTTGGTGTGCATTGATGGCCAAAAAGGCTTCTCCTGTTTGGGCCTTGGAAGGATGAATGGCGATGGCATTGGAACCCATTTTATCGAAATCAATCAAGGGATCCACCTTATTGGAAAAAATAGCGGAAAGGGCCTTGTCACCACCATTGAAAACAGTGAGGGCCAGCACAGATGAAGCGATATAATCTTTCAAACTGATCGGGAAAAGATCTTTGTGCAATACCTCTTCGGGGTGTTTTTGGGCATAATCATTCAATCCCTGCACATAGCCTTCGATCAGCCTGATGAATTCAGGAGAAAGAGTGGTCCATTTTTCTTCCGTGATCTCCCTGCACCTGAACAAGGCAAATGCATAATCTGCTCCTACAGCATCCTTGCCATATACCCGTCCCATCAGCCCTTTGGAAGGAAGAGCAACCTTCTGCAGGCTTTCAAAATCATCTTCTGCATGCGCCCATGCCAGTCCGTAAGAAACTTCAGGATCGGTCTTCGCAAAAATATGCGGTACCCCATATTGGTCACGGGCAATGGTAACTTTTTGCGGATCTATCTGGGCATGAAGGCTTGCAGAGAATAAAAGGAAGAAGAAAATAAATCTCATCAGATTTGATTGGTTGGAAATAAATTAAACAGCTGAAACATGGTAAAGTTCATCTCATTCAATTGGGCTAATAAACAAAATCTTCCATCACCTGTAAACTGCAGATAGCCTCATCAATAGAACAGGGATTGTTCCCTTTTCCCAAAAAATAATTTACCATGTTTCCGATCATGGGATGCTGGATATTTTCAGGATGCGTGAAAGTCAACAGGTCTACCTTTTCCTCAGTGACGATCCTTAGTTCATTGCCAAAAAATGGAAATTGGAGATAGCCTTTCTCCCCGATGATCTGACAGCTGTCGTCTTTGAGCATAGCCGGAGCATTGAAATTCCAGTGCCCCTCGAAAACAATATCGTCTTTGAACAACATCACACCCGCCACGGCATCTTCAGCGGTATGTTGCTTGGACTGATTGGCGGATATACCTTTCCATTGAAGGGGAATGCCAAAAATATATTGGATGATGTCCAGCTGATGGGGTGCCAGGTCATAGAAATAACCGCCGCCACTGATGGCCGGATCAATCCGCCAGTTCTCTTCGCTTTCGGCAACCACTGATGGGTGCAAGGGCTGACACATGTTGAGGCGGATCGATTTGATTTTCCCAATCATTCCCTCTTCCACCAAATCTTTGATCTTGTTGAACATGGGAAGTCCTCTTCTGTAATGGGCTACGACCAGTTTGCCATTGGTTTTATTGACCACCTCAAGGATTCGCTTGCAGGCAGCAACATTGAGGGCAACAGGCTTTTCAACAT
>RFVQ01000095.1 GCA_009922495.1 Chitinophagia bacterium | reverse complement strand
GAATGGCTTTTAGATCGGAGTCCGGTTTTGACCTTGAAGTTCAAGACTTCTTTTGCAAGCGTATTGCGCACAAATCCGCCTGCAACACCATCCACCACATAATATTCCAGTCCCCTTAAATAAGAATCATTGTACCCCAGCATCAGGGTATTGAAAAATGGCTGATCAAAAGGCAGGCGCAGATGGGATTCCAGCGAAAGACCGTAATAGGATTTTGCAGGTAGTTCCCAATAACGCGATGCCCGAAAAACCAGCTGGCTGAGATCAACTGTTTGGCCCAATCCTTTTCGGATGAATTCAAGTTCATAACTGTGACCCTTGGTAGGATAGGGAATATAATTCAGTTGATAATGATGAAATGTATAGCGCAACTCTGGGTAGGATACTGATTTTCTGTCGCCGCCCAGGTATTGTTGGTTGAGGGCTGAAATGGTATCGCTGATGGATTCTGATTGGATTCCCAGCCGGAAGTAGTGCCGGTTGATCGAACCTTTTCGGATGGAAAATTGTCCACCGGCATAAAACTGGCGCCTCACAAAATTATCCGGATCCTTGAAGAACTGTTGCTTGTTTCCGAGCGTCGCATAATTCATTTCCCTGTTTCTGGAATAGGAAATATCAAATCCCCAACCTCTTTGCAGAGAGTTGTCCGAAAAAGGATTGTAGTAGTTGAGGGCCATCCTTTGTGTGAAGCCGTTGATCAGCCAGGCATTGAGTTTGTCATTTCTGCCGGTGATATTTTTCCCATGAAATTTCAGCCCGTAGTTGACCCTGTCCAGATCAAGGTTATAATCATTCAACCAGACATTCCAGTTTCGGTCTGCAGGCTTGAGATAGGGAAGCAGGATATAGTACCATCTTTCTTTGACATCGATCAAGAGATCAAGGGAATCGTTGTTCCAGTTGGTGAAACATATGCCGGCATCCACAAAAAGGGCCGTATTCATGAGGTTTTGCCTGCTCAGCTCCATCCTATCCAGGATTTCCGGAAGCGTATAAGCTTGGTTTTTGTGCAGAACCAGCTCACGGGCAACGATGTACTGTTTGGTTTTTTTGTTGCCGCTGATCTGAATATTCCTCACGGTCACCTCTTGCGAGAGCAAGTGCAGGGGCAGCAGGAGGAGGAAAAACAAATAGGTTTTCATCAGGTATAGCGACAAGGCTTCAGGAGGATCCTGCTATTTAGATGTTCAAATAATTCAACAAGTGATCCAGGTTGCTTTGCAAGGAGTTGTCATAATATTCATCACCATAGTATTGCAGTACAGCATATTCATGTCGCTGAAAACTGGCTACGAGATCGGAGATGTCTTCGCGGTTGATGCGGAGAACTACCTGCATTTTTCCAGCATGGGCATCCATCATGGTATTCATGTTCATGATCGTGGCATCGTTGGATTCAACCAAACGGTTGATTTCACCGGGTGAATAATCATGCTGCAGCATTTCGAGAATGATCACCGATCCGGTGGAAGAGAAACCGAGCAGGTTGCTCGCCTGGTCCAATAATTTTTCTTCTGCAATGGCACCCTCCCATTCATTCTTTTCATTGATGACGGGGACCTGATGGATGAAAAATTTAGAGCGCACCTTCAGTGCCTGTAAAAAATGATCTGTTGGTTTGACCTGGGGCTTGATGAACAAATGGGAAAGATCAACAATCTTGGCACTGGGATCCGCTTCTTCCAGCTCCCCGAGATCGATCATTCCCAGGTATTGTTGGCCATCCAAAACAGCCAACATCTCGGTTGCATCATCCTGGTATAGTTCCAGCACATGCGATACCGAATCATGGGCATCAATTGTATTGAAATGGGTGTCTGTAAGCTGACTGCAGAAGGTCATACCTGTTTTTGATAGACCAATATTAGGCTTAATTTGCTGCAGGATCCTTGAATTTTTGTAAAAAGTTCGCAAGAATAACGTTAAACTCTCCCGGCACCTCCATCATCGGCGCATGTCCGCAATGGTCAATGAAATACAATTCACTGTTGGGGATCAATTTGTTGAACTCCCTTCCTACAAAAGGAGGGGTGATGCTGTCATTATTCCCCCAGATGAGCAGGGTGGGCAATTTGATCTGCTTGAGTTCGTCTCCCAGGTTGTTTTTGATGGCACTTCGGGCAAGAGAAATGACTTTCAATGTTTTCATGCGCTCGTTCACGATTTGGTATACCTCGTCCACCAGTTCCTTGGAAGCGGTATTGGGATCGTAAAAGGTCATTTCTGTCTTTTTGCGGATGTATTCATAATCTCCGCGCTTGGGATAAGTATCCCCCATCCCGTTTTCAAAAAGGCCGGAACTGCCTGTGAGAATCAGGGATCTTATATTGGAAGACGACTTTAAAATGTGAACCAACGCAACATGACCACCCAATGAATTCCCCAAGAGGTGAATGTCTTTGTAACCGCGATGATCGATGAATTTGGTGAGGTATTTTTCCAATCCTCCTACCGTGGTATGGAGAAGGTCGAGTTCAAACAATGGGAGCATGGGTACGATAACCTTGTGGGTATGCCTGAAATGATCGATGATTCCGGCAAAATTGCTCATGGCGCCGAAGAGTCCATGCAGCAAAAGCAGGGGTTGACCCTCCCCTTCCTCTACAAACTTGAATTTATTGTCCTGTTTTACCTCAAAATGTAAACCCATAATTTTTCCTTAACAGGATATTGATTGATCCTTATGATTAGTTCTGGCTCAGGCAAAGAAAGGCAAAATGGCTGAGAATTTTGATGATCGACTGGAAAACTACGCTCCTTGTTTAAGGATTGATTGAGTTTGATTAAACAAATTTTTCATTGCAGGCAGCCACTCGCTGAAATTGAGGATGACCCAGTTGCCCAGCTTTAACAGGTAGCGCATGGAAATAGAACTGTATGCAGCGGTACCATCGGGGCTGGTGGCCAATCCAGTACTGTTCATGGATTCAATAAATACGAGGATGACTGCATAGATAGAGCAATAGATAAAGGCGAAGAGCGCAATGCCCAGCAAACGGTTGGGGATTCCCAACATGGCTGCTTCAGCCAATTTTTCTACCATTTTTCCGATGATCCTGATCAAAATGATCCCAGCGATCAATACGATAGCGAAGGCCAGAAAACCATACCATTTGCTTTGGGCCTCCTCTCCTTTCCAGAGATAGCCTTGAACCATTCCGGAAAATTGGAAGGCCAGTGCCAGGGCGATGAAATAGGAAACGAAAACAAAAAGCGCCATGATCAAGCCTTTGGTCCAGCCTTTGTAAAAAGCCATTACCAGCACCAGCAGCAGGAGGATATCCGTTACCATATCAGGAGAGCAATTCTTTTACGATTGCTGAAATGGTCTTGCCATCCGCCTTTCCTGCCAGTTGCTTGCTGGCAATGCCCATCACCTGACCCAGTCCGCTTAAAGCGGTCACACCGGTCTCTTTGATAATCCCTGCGATGATGCCACGCAATTCAGCTTCGTCCAGCTGTTTGGGCAAGTATTGTTCAATCACCTCCACCTCTTCCTTTTCTTTGATGGCAAGGTCGGCTCTGTTTTGTTTTTCAAAGATTTCTATTGAATCTTTTCTTTGTTTGACCAGCTTTTGCAACAATTTGATCTCTGCTTCCTCGCTCATCTCCGCTCCGCCGCCTTCTGCTGTTTTGGCCAGGAGAATGGCCGCCTTGATGGCGCGCAGGGCACGCAATCCTTTTTCATCCTTGGCCAGCATGGCCTTCTTGAGATTTTCGTTGATCGTGGTTTCGAGTGACATGGATTATGATTAAAGTTGAGCAATTTTGATCTCTTCGGCTATGCGCTGAGGAGGCCATGATCATTGATTCGGTTCCTGGAGCGTTTTCCTGAATTTGGTATAAAACTGTTTGGCAAACTGTTTCATTTCCTCCACCAGTTCTTTTTGATGGGTAGCGCGATCAAATGTATCGGCCATGGTCATCATGGTCTGGTAATAGAAGTCACCCATTTCATCTACCATCATCTCCTTGGTCCAAAGATCGATTCGCAAAGCCGCCTTTTCCCTGCCATCCCAAAAGGATACCATCATGGCCTTGGCTTCCTGCATTTCTGCTGAATTGGATTGTGTGGCGTTCCATTGTATCTGGTGCGGTATTTTCTGTTCATCGAGGTTGACATCGATGGTAATGGTGGATTGTGTCATGCGGCAAAGATAAGATATCAGTGACTACTGCTGCGTCATCGTTAGGCCCGTTCCAATCATCTCTGCACGAACCTGTTCATCCTTGTAGATGCGGATCAGTTTGTCGCCAATATCATTGGCATCTTTCTCATTGAAAAACATACCCGCCATGCCTGCGAATTCCGACATGCTGCTGTTCTCGGCAGTTAGCACAGCCACGCCGGATTTCATGGCATTGAAAATGGGAATACCGAATCTTTCCCAGCGACAGGGATGCACCAAGGCATATGCGGAGGAGAGCAACGATTGTTCTTCCCAGGCCGTGGGCGCTGTGATCCAGATCAGATCGGTTCTATATTTATAGGTATCCACAGCTGCGAGTATCTCCGCTGAATAGGGTCCTTGCGGTCCGCAGAGGACCAGCCGCATGTTGCTGCCGATCTTTTTTTTGAAAATGGAAAACCCTTTGAGCAGTGGGATGATGTTGGCCGCGGCATGAACAGGACCGCGGTACAAAAAATAGGCATCGCCCTGTGTATACTGATAGCGAATGGCATCTCTTGCGTCTTCGTCGTTCTGGTAACATTCACTGTCGGCAACCGGTAATGCTACTAGAGTTTTTCCCTTGGCTTCCGGGAATTGCTGTTCCAAGGCTTCGCGGGTATGCTGGGAAAAAATCCTCACTTTTTCATTTTTTCGGATGCCCTCCTTGTACCAGTTTTTCTGTTTCCATTTTTCCAGAAATCCAATGCCGGATGATGGATCAAAGGGATAGAGATCATGGACCACAAACAAGTTTTCATCGGCCACCGCCTTGGCATATTTCCGCATGCCTTCAAATTCACCTGGAATTTTATCCTTGAAATAAACATTTGCCATGATGCAAAATTAATCAATGATCCTGAGCCTGCTTGCATCCATCCGCAAAAGCGACTTACCTTCGTATCATGAAAAAATCAACCCAATATATCCACGCCGGTGCCCACCCCGATCCCAGCACCGGAGCCATCATGACACCTATCTACCAGACTTCCACCTACGTGCAGGAAGCCCCGGGTGTCAACAAGGGTTTTGAATATGCCCGCTCGCAAAACCCAACGCGACAGGCATTGGAGGAGGCCTTGGCGATCATTGAGGATGGAAAATATGGATTGGCCTTCAGCAGCGGAGTAGCCGCCACGGATGCCGTGATCAAGCTGCTGAAACCGGGTGATGAAGTCATCTGTGCCAATGACATGTATGGTGGCACCTACCGACTCTTCAGCAAGATCTTTCAGAAATTCGGGATCGTTTTTCACTATGTAGACATGACCGAACTCAACAATGTAGTAGCGTGCGTAAACACCCATACCAAACTGATCTGGGCAGAAACCCCCACCAATCCGCTGATGAACATCTGTGACATCAGGGGACTTGCCACGATTGCCAAAAACAATGGGATCCTGCTCTGCGTAGACAATACCTTTGCCTCACCGGCTCTGCAAAATCCGCTGACGCTGGGTGCAGATATTGTCATGCACTCTGCTACCAAATACCTGAGCGGACACAGTGACGTGATACAGGGTGCATTGATCATGAATGACAAAGCCCTGCGGGATGAATTGTATTTCATTCAAAAAAGTTGTGGTGCCGTACCCGGTCCCATGGATTGTTTCCTGGTCCTGCGGGGCATCAAAACCCTGGGCATCCGCATGGAAAGACATTCCCAAAATGGCGCCAAGATCGCCCATTTCCTCAAGGCGCATCCTGCCATCCAAAAAGTCTATTGGCCGGGCTTTGCCGATCATCCCGGACATGCCATTGCAAAAGATCAGATGAAGGATTTCGGTGGAATGATCAGCTTTGAATTGAAGAACGATACTATCGAAACAGCCCGCAAACTGCTTTCCAGTACACATCTTTTTTCACTGGCCGAAAGTTTGGGTGGCGTGGAATCTTTGATCAACCATCCCGCCAGCATGACCCATGCCTCTATCCCACGGGAAGAAAGGATCAAGAATGGATTGAGCGATACGCTGATTCGCTTATCTGTCGGAATCGAAGACGCGGATGACCTGATCGCAGACCTTGATCATGCCATTCAATCTGCCGTGCAGGGATGAACAAAAAGCAACTGGCAGCGGTGAAAGTCCATCTGGACAAGGCTTTGCAGCACTATAACCAGCGAGCTTTCATCGAAAAAGATCCGATTTCCATACCGCATCGCTTCACCCGAAAACAGGATATCGAGATCGCGGGTTTCTTTGCCGCCATTTTTGCCTGGGGCAATCGCACCACCATCATCAACAAATGCCATGAGCTGATGCAGTTGATGGACAATGCGCCTTTTACCTTCATCACGCAACACGAGGAAACGGACCTTAAAAAATTCCTTGATTTCAAGCACAGAACTTTCAACGCAACGGATGTCCTGCATTTCATCCGCATGCTGCGCCATCATTATACTGAAGGTTTTCTCAAATTGGGCGGAACAGAACCCAGCCTGGAGTCGGCTTTCACGATTGGACTGAAGAAAAAGGACAGCACCATCGAAACGGGGCTTATCAACCTGCACCATTATTTTTTTTCATGCGAGGACAGTCCCGCGCGCAGCAAAAAACACCTATCGACTCCAGCAAACAATTCCTCCTGCAAAAGGCTCAACATGTTCCTGCGTTGGATGGTCAGAAAGGATGAAGGAGGTGTTGATTTCGGTGTCTGGAAAAACATCCGGAAAGACCAGCTGGTTTGTCCGTTGGATGTGCACGTGCAACGAATCGCCTTTCAACTCGGACTCATCCAAGAACAGAAAGCAGATTGGAAGACGGCTGTCGAGCTGACAGCAAATCTCCGCCTCCTCGACCCCGCCGATCCGGTGAAATACGATCTCGCATTATTCTCATTGGGCGTCAAGCCCTGACACCCTCGTCCCTCATTCCTTCTGCACCCTTTGTCAGTTCTGTAGCCCTTGTCCCTCTTCCCTTAATGCTTATCTTTGCCCCCTTATGAACCCACAATTATCCGAACAAGAGATCATACGCAGGGATAAACTGACGGCCCTGCAAAACCTGGGCATCGATCCCTATCCTGCCCCGGCATTCCCCGTCAACATCACAGCCGCTGAGATCAGGTCCCGCTACCTGGGAGAGGAGAACAAGGCTGACTTCGCCGATGTTTGCATTGCAGGACGCATCATGAGCGTGCGCGACATGGGCAAGGCCTGTTTCGCCGTATTGCAGGACCATTCCGGTAAGATCCAGGTTTATGTGAGAAGGGATGATATTTGTCCGGGTGAAGACAAAACCCTTTACGACCAGGTCTGGAAGACCCTCGACATTGGCGATATCATCGGCATCAAAGGATATGTATTCACCACCAAGACCGGTGAGACCTCCGTGCATACCTTGTCCCTGACCCTGCTCAGCAAATCACTCAAGCCCCTTCCGGTCGTGAAAGAGAAAGAAGGCGAGACCTTCGATGCGGTGACCGATCCGGAGTTCCGATACAGACAACGCTACGCAGACTTGATCATCAACCCGCAAGTGAAGGAAACTTTCCTGAAGCGCTCCAAGCTGATCAACTCGATCAAAGAATTTCTGAACGATCGTGGTGCCATCGAGGTAGACACGCCTGTACTGCAAAGCATCCCGGGTGGTGCCGCAGCAAGGCCTTTCATGACCCACCACAATGCACTGGACATTCCCATGTACATGCGTATCGCCAATGAGCTTTACCTGAAAAGGCTGATCGTAGGCGGATTCGACTGGGTTTATGAGTTCTCCAGAAACTTTCGAAATGAGGGGATGGACCGCACCCATAATCCTGAATTCACCGTACTGGAATTCTATACTGCCTACAAAGATTATCTCTGGATGATGGAGGATGGCAAGACCATCAGTTTCAAAGCTCCTTTCAAGCGCGTGACCATGTACGATGCCATCAAGGAACATACCGGATTTGATATCAGTGAGATGGATGAGGATGGCATTCGTGAGGTTTGCAAGAAACTGGGGCTATCCGGCGACAAAAGCATGGGCAAGGGCAAACTGATCGATGAGATCTTCGGTGAAAAATGTGAACACCATTATATCCAACCCACTTTCATCACTGACTACCCCATTGAGATGAGTCCGCTGACCAAGAAGCATCGCAGCAAACCCGGACT
>RFVQ01000094.1 GCA_009922495.1 Chitinophagia bacterium | reverse complement strand
ACATACAAAGGATCTTTGCCACCCAGTTCACACTGACAGGGAACCATTTTGGTAGCTACTTTTTCGTAAATATATTTCCCGGTTTTGTAGGAGCCGGTGAAAAAGTATCCGTTGAGTGGCATGTCCAGCAACAACTCACCAACCCCTGCACCGCCGATGGCTACCTGAAAAAGACCATCCGGTATGCCGGCTTCTTTGAGCAAGCGTTCGATGTGAAGTCCGGTTAAGGTTGCATATTCAGAAGGCTTGTAGAAAACAGCATTGCCTGCCAGCAGCGCCGGAACAAAAACATTGGTTCCCACCAGATAAGGATAATTCCAGGCCGATATGTTACCAATCACCCCCAGCGGTTCATAGCGAATCAATTCTTTGATGGTAGCATCCTCCTGCATCGTTTCATCCGTGAGATATCGTTCAGCATTGGCCGTAAGCCATGCGATGCGGCTCCTGGATCCATTGATCTCATTGCGCGATTGTTGCAGCGGCTTGCCCACTTCTTCCGTGAGGGTATGGGCAAGGAGCTCGAGATCTCTTTCCAGAAATGATGAATACTGTATCAGGATTTGAATGCGCTTCACCAAGGGTTGTTTTACCCACTCAGCCTGTGCCTTTTGGAGTTTTATGAGTTTCTGGGAAAGCGTTTCCCAATCATCTTCTCCAATCTCTCTGATAATCTCTTCTGTTGCCGGATTCACAATTTTCATGGTACAAATCTTTATAAGGCTTGCTGGTAAAGTTGACGGAAGTCATCCCGGCTCACCGGTTTGGGATTGTTGGGATGGGCAAAGTCGGCAATGGCAAGATCTGCGAGTATATCCAAATGATCTTCTTTCACGCCAATATCACGGAGTTGGTGTGGGATGCCAATTTTTTCATTCATCTCATGCAGATACTTCACCACGGCATCACCTGTTTCTTCTTTTAACTCCAATGTTCTGGTGATCCGTTTGAATTTCTCTTCTGAACCGCTGATGTTGAAAGCCATGCCATAGGGCAGGTTGATGGCATTTGCCAGTCCATGATGGGTGTCCAGCAGCGAAGAGAGGGGATGGGCCAAGGAGTGCACAACACCCAATCCTTTTTGAAAGGCTACTGCACCCATCAACGATGCGATCAGCATTTGACTTCTTGATTCGAGATCAGACTGGTGGACCGCTTTTTCAATCGATTGATGAATCAGCCGGATTCCCTCCAAGGCAATGCCTTCACACAATGGGTGCTCCATCTTGGCGATGAAGGCTTCCATGTTATGGGTCAATGCATCCATTCCGGTGGCCGCTGTCACCGGTCCTGGTAACCCCATCGTGAGTGCAGGGTCTGCAAAAACGATCTTGGCCAGTAGTTTTGGAGAAAAGAGGATTTTTTTCTGGTGTGTTTCATCATCGGCAATGATGGCACTTCTTCCCACTTCACTTCCGGTGCCGGCAGTGGTGGGGATGGTAATGAAATGCGGCACATCGTTGGTGACGTAAATATCACCGCCGATCAGATCATCATACTTGAAAAGATCTTCCCGGTGGTTGACCCTCAACACGATCGCCCTGGCTACATCCAATGCTGCACCACCGCCAATGCCAATGATGCAATCAGCGTTGGTTTGGTCAAAAACATCGGTTCCCTTGTAGACATCTGATTTCACGGGATTCTTGTGGATATCATGGAATACTTCGGCATGGATGCCTTTGCTATCCAGATGAGACATGATCTTTTTGAAAAAATCGAGACTAGCCACTACAGGATCGGTAACGATCAGTGGTGCTTTCAGGTTGTTGTTTTTGAGATAGTCAGGAAGCTCCAGCACTGAACCGGCACCGAATCGAATGGTGGTCGGAAAATTATATTGATAGATTTTGTCGAACATACAATTTAGATGATTTCAAAATAACGTTTGAGTTCCCAATCGCTGACCACCTTCAGGTGTTGCCTCCATTCCCATTCGCGGCTTTGGATGAAATGGTTGGCAAAGGTTTGGCCAAACAATTCTGCTGCAATACCACTTTCTTTCATTTTGTTGGTGGCATCGATCAGGGTATAAGGGGTGTTGCCGTTTGAATGATCCAAATATCCATTGCCGGTGGTGCAGGGCTGCTTGAGTTTCATCTTCTTTTTTATGCCATAAAGTCCCGATGCCAGCGAGGCTGCCATCGCCAGGTAGGGGTTCACATCAGCGCCTATCACACGGGTTTCAATCCGACAAGCAGCGGAAGATCCATTCAATATGCGAAGGGCTGTTGTGCGGTTGTCGATACCCCAGGTTACGGTTGTTGGTGCCCAGAGGGGAGGATATAGGGCAGACAATGCAATTGTCCAGCGATGTATTGCTTGGCTGTCTCACTCAGCGATTGTTTGTCGCGGGCATCAAAAAACAAATTCTTTTTGCCATTCTTGTCCCACAAACTTTGGTGAACATGCCCACCGCAACCGGGAAGGTTTTCGTTGATCTTGGCCATGAAAGTGGCCATGATATTGTGCTGGTAAGCAATCTCCTTGACAGCTGTTTTGAACAATACGGCGCGGTCTCCAGCTTCGAGAATATCGGAATAGCGGATGGCAGCTTCGTAGGTACCCGGACCGGTTTCGGTATGCAGGCCTTCAATGGGTATGTTGAATCGGGTGAGCAATTCAAAGAGATCGGTGAAAAAAGGATTTTCAAGCGTTGACCTTAAAATGGAGTAACCGAACATGCCAGGGGTAAGAGGAGTCAGGTTTCGAAAACCTTTTTCGTTGGCTGATGCAGGCGTTTCGGCAAAATTGAACCATTCAAATTCTTGGGAGAAGATGGGGTTGAATCCCATGGATTGGGCATCTGCCAACACTTTCTTCAGCAGTTGACGGGGACAAACAGGAGAAGGTCCACCATCTTTGTTGTTCAGTTGTCCAAGGAAAAAAGGAAGGTCCTGTTCCCAGGGAATTTTTCTAAAAGTATTCAGGTCGATGCTTGCCTGACTGTCAGGATATCCTGTATGCCATCCGGTGATTTCAGCGCGATCATACAAAACATCTGCCATGTCCCATCCCATGATCACATCACAGAAGCTGGTGCCTTTCTCCAGAGCAGAAAGAAATTTTTCGGTGGAAATGTATTTTCCCCTGAGAACGCCATCGATATCTGAAAAAGCAATCTTTACTTTTCCGGATGGATGTTGCTTGACATATTGCAGAATTTCTTTGGTTGACATGCCATTGATTTGGCCAAAAATTACGCAATATTTCGCTTAGTACTTCTGCTTAATAGAAAGGTAATGAAACATCCCAGCATAATGGATAGAAAAATGCCGGCCAACAACAAGTTGTAAACAATCATGGCTATGAGAGATAAGATAGCAATCACCAGTGCCAGCAGAGGGGTAAATGGGTAGAACGGAACCCGGAAGGGCCTTTCCAGATGGGGCTCTTTTTTTCTAAGCCTGATGACGGACACCATGGAAATGATGTAAAGGCAGAGTGCTCCAAAAACGGAGAGGGTAATGATTGCTGCGGTTTTCCCTGTCAGCAGTGCTATGATCCCAATGCACATGTTTGCTATCAATGCGGTGGCAGGTGTTTGAAATCGCTTGTTGATGCGTCCCAAAAAAGCGGGAGCAAATCCGATCTTGCCAAATTCAAAGGTGGATCTTCCTGCGGCCAACATGAGTCCATGAAAAGAAGCCACCAATCCAAAAAGGCCAATGGCGATCAGCAGGTGATACAAGGAATGATTGTCTCCCACGATCTTTCCCAATGCCATGGGAAGGGGAGAGTCAGAACTAGTGCCATCCGCTTTGAAAACAACCGCTTCCCATCCCGCCACACCGATTGACCCGATAAAGGTTAGGATGCACAAAAGAACCAGTGTCAGAATGGCAAAGCCAAATCCTTTGGTAATGGTTTTCTGGGGATCAATGGTTTCTTCGGCAACATTGGCTACGCCTTCGATGCCCAGGAAAAACCAGATCGCAAAAGGGATGGAGGCAAACATGCCACCCCATCCGTTGGGCAGGGCATTGTCTGTGAGGTGGTGAAGGCTAACATGAGGCAGGGTGATGCCTGCAAACAACAAGAGTTCTCCTACAGCAAGCACTGTAATGAAGAGTTCAAAAACGGCAGCAGCCCTAACGCCGTAAATATTGAGGGCAGTAAAAAGAACATATACTACAATGGCAATGGCCAGTATGGGGATACCAGGAAAAAAAAGATTGAAATAGGCTCCAATGGCATAGGCGATGGCAGGTGGGGCAAAAATGAACTCTATGTTTTGTGCCATACCGGCAAGAAAGCCCCAATGCTTACCCAATGCCCTTGAGGCATAATCAAATCCTCCCCCCGCTTTGGGAATGGCTGCTGCCAATTCACTGTAGCTAAAAGTAAAGCAGAGATACATGAGCACGATGACAAGCGTTGCCAGTGCCAATCCCAATGTGCCTCCTTTTTCCAATCCCAGGTTCCAGCCAAAGTACATGCCGGAGATAACATATCCAACACCCAACCCCCATACCAGGATGGGGGTGAGGGTTCGTTTCAGGGTATTTGTCTGCTTGGGCACATCCATACGCTAATGTACGGAATAGCCAATGATTTGTCAGGCACCTACATCGGCCTTGTTGAATTCTTCCACTTCTTCCATTTCCATGTCTTCCACTCTTACCATGAGGTATTTTTTCATGCCTTCCATTTTGACCATCCAGATATCTCTCCCATGAGCTTTGATGTTTATGCTCCTGATGATCTTGTAGTTGTCATAAGACTTCAAGACAAGGTCTCGGACGTTTGATGGCATATTTTTTTCATATCCATAACTGATGTCATAGATCATTACCCCGTTCTTTCTGAACAAAGCATTGTGATCCATGTCCTTCAAGATGAATTTTGCTATATAATCCTTGTCATATTTGTACCATTGTAGTTGCTGTGCACCGGGAAAGGTTCTGCGAAAGGCATTGGCTACATCCATGTTCACAGTGGACATGGACGTGATCCTGATCTCTGGAAGGGTTACGACAGTTTTGTCCTGCGCTTTTGCTTTGAAGAAGAAAATGGACAATGTAGCCCCGATGATAAATATGATTTTGTTCATGGATTTCATTTTTGATATGTGCACAAAATAAAATCCAACAGGAGTCCTGTGCTATGATCTTACTCAATCAATTTGGTAACCCTGGTCATCTTTCCGTCGGCATTGACACCTTCCAACACCACCAGTAGTTTTTTGCTGATATCATTGTTGTAGAATTGGATGCGGAACCGAGGACTTTTTTTGTTGGTGATCACATAGGGGTTCCAGTAAAGGGTTGTGCGGATATCCGTCTCAGGATTTTCAGCGGGATTGTCATACTGCGGATTGTAAAATTCCTTGAAGCGGGTATAGCCGGAAAGGATGGCAGACAACATTCCTTTCGAGCTCTTGCTGTTGTCTGTTCGGGTGTCGCCTCCCTTTCTGGTGTAGATGGCGATTGCGCCGCCACCGCCTCCGCCCATGGAGCCAAAGAAAGGTGGACGAAATACCTTGACCATGGCGATATCGCGGATGCTGATGTTCATGACCATGTCTGGACTCACTGGCATCTGATCGATGAAAACTTCGGGTACCGCACCCCTCCATTGCATGGATACTCCATTCATGCCGGCACGGGTGATCTGTAAACCCGGAACCCTTCCCTGTAAGTAATTGAGGATGTCAAATCCTGCAGATGCAGCAGGATCATTGGCAATGTCAAATACAAATGCATCACCTCCTGCAAACAAGCCACTGGCGTATCGTTTTTCTATTTCATCTTCCTTGGGTTTGGCCCTTGATTTGACAATGACCTCCTGAAGGGTTTTGTAAGAAGATCTTTTCTTCCATTCTTCCTGCATGGCCAGAAACTGATTCATCCTCGCTCTTGCAATGCTATCGTTCCAATTCACCAGTTTTTCTGCATCTTCATAAACGATCGATTTTGCCTGCGGTTTCAACAGGCCGTTTTCAAACTGAACCTGTGTTACATCATTCAATCGCTGGTTTTGGTTGAAGCTGTAAAAGATCTTGGCAGTATCATAGAAGAACAGCTCCCTGTTTTCAAAATACCCTTCTTTGTTCACGGGTTGAAAAAGAAAATTTCTGCTGCTGTCCTTGTACTGAAGGATGAGGTTCATCATGATCTCATTCACGCTGACAGACTTCAAGCCAAATACTTTTCCGGAGAGGCGCATTTTTTCAGTATCGAAGGGATGCGTGATCACCGGCCCTTTGCCTGCCTTCAGGCTGTCCCAGTTAAATCTTCTCCAGGCATGTGTTAGCATGACAAGATCCAAATGAGCGGTAACCGAATCAGCATCACTTGAAAGGTAGTACCCGGGATGGTGGATCTTGCCTTTGATTTCACTGCTCAGCAAGAGATCAGAGTAAATGGTATGGGGTGCGTTTTCGGATTCGATGGATGCGTCTGTGATGGAGATCGACATATTGGTACTGGTCGTATCTGCTACATAAACATCCAGTACATTTTTTCCTCTTTTGGTGAGCGTGGTCAGTTGGGTCAGGATCTTGGCCCCAAACTCATGGTTCCGGTTGTTGACATAGACCACTCTCTCAGCCAATGGCAGCCAGTCGGAGCTGAAAAGCGTAAACTGAAGTACGCCCGTATTCAATTCTGCGATGGGAATGTTGGCGGAAAGCAGCGTACGGTCCACTGCATTGAGCGCCACTTTGAACAGTACCAATTGGTTCATGTGAACCAGCAGGGTCATCGTTTTCATGTTGGCAGGTACCTGCGCGGTTCTCTCAATTTTTAATGCAGCAAACTCATTGCTGGTTTTGAGTGAAAGGGTGACTCCTTCGTTTTTGGCTGATGGAAGGGCTGTGGTACCAGTGTTGCCATGCTTATCGGTCCACTTGACAAAATATTTTTCCCCCGCCTTGGGTTGCAGCTGGAAGAAACCCATTCCATCGTGTTGGATCTTGAGCGTATCCAGTGTCTTGTTCTTGTCGTTGATCAGAAACCCTTTGAAGGATACGGGAAGCCCCCTGTTGTCCCTGGCCTTGAATGCCACCTTGCTGGTCAGCCCCGTCACAAGATCTCCTCCTTCCGGAAACAACTCAAGGGTTGTCTTGAGAAGATTGAGCTTGTTGATGTCGATCTCGTCTGTATTGTTGATAACGATATCCCTAGTGAAACGAAACGCGGGATCATCGTTAAGGCTCCATTGTGTGTAAGCTTTTACACGGATGAAGTTCCCTTTGTAATCAGCAGGAAGTTCAAAGGCCCCTTTTGCAGTAGATTGAAAAAGAGGAGCTGCTGTTTGACGGATCATTTTTCCGCTGGTATCATACCACTCTACATAAAGATTCTTGCTCAATTGGGTAAGACCTTGGTCATCCATGATGTAGGCCTTGTACCAAATTGTCTCTTCTTTGTTATAGGCGGTTTTGTCAAAATGCAAATGGATCCTTTCTCTTGGGAATCCTTCTGCATAGGCATTCATCATGGAATCGATCTGTTGGGCATTCCCAGTCAGTTGGGATGCAAAGGCAAAAAAGAGAAAGAAGTATAAAGAAAGGTATTTCATTTGATCAGTTCAAAATCAAAAATTGACATTCTATTTTTCCATCCGGTAAATATCTTCTCCCATTCTTTTACCGTATTTATTGTTGAAGCTATAAAATAAGCTCAGATTCCAGGTAAAATTTCTGCTGCCTTTGATATTGGTTTTGATTTCTTTGTTGATGGTCGACTGGATCAGGATGGGATGTTTGGGGCTGGCAATACCAATGGTATGGGTATAGTAGGTTCCACTTTCTCTATCGATGTTGAGAAAATAGAATTGTGGGGTGTATTGCAGGGTATGGCCTTTGAAGATTCGGATACCGGAAATATTGGCATTGACCGCGATGAAGCGTGTATCTTGTGGTCCGTCCAGTTGCATGCCAAAGCCATTGAGGTAATAGAGTCCCAGTCCCAATTTATTGCTCACACGAAAACTGGGAAATATTTCGGCGGCCACAAAACGACGGGCTTGGGTAATGGTGGATTTTTTGGTCCCTTCGGTGATATCCCTGAGGGCAAAATTATAGGCGGGGTGGGCACCCAACTGCAAATTGAATTTTTTACCCTGTACCGGTCGGTAGCGGAACCAGAAAACCATCCCCCCTTTTTTTCCATCAAATGTCAGGCGTATATCGGGGTCAAAGCTGAACTTGTTTTTTTTCACGGAAAGCAGAAAGTTCAGGGCTGGTGCATTGAGGGAAAAGGTAGGAATGATTGACAATCCATTGGTAGTGGCACCCAACAGACCGGAAAATGAACTTTTGACGATCAGGCTGTCTTTTGTCTGGGACTGTATTGCTTGCGTCCCCATGGTTAAAATTAATATTAATAATACAACTGAACTGTCTT
>RFVQ01000093.1 GCA_009922495.1 Chitinophagia bacterium | reverse complement strand
GTTTTTCGTTTGACTTCGATGAATGACTGTCCGTCTGCATAATAGCGAGACCTTACTTTCATTCGATTCTGTCTACCCTGATGATGATCTCTGTAGAATTGAAAATCTTGGGTATCGTAATAATGGGTCTTGTACTCATGCAAAGAAGCTCCATCAACTGTCATCACTACATAATACTCTTTCAACGCTGTCAGGATATCGGGCAATAAACGAAGGGGAACAATATATTTGAAATCTTTCCGGTTGGTGAAGATATGCTCTCTGCCTATGGCATGGATGTCCACTTTTTCAAATCCAGCAATATGTTGGTCAATATTCATCTTCAATGCTGTTTGGATGCAGGAGCAAGCTTTTCCCTTCTGTCCGGCTTCAATTTAATCATTAAATTGCAAGAAAGCATCCATATGAAAAAATGGCTGATTCTCTTGTTTTGCTGCCAGGTGGTAAAGGGACAAACACTCTCAGACTCTCTTAACATTGATGGAATATACAGATCATTCCACTTTGAAAAACCCAATGAAAAGTCAAAAGGTTATAGCCTGCTTTTTGTTCTGCATGGATCGGGTGGATCAGGTCCGCAAATGATGCAACGAGTAACCAGTTTCAAAGGAAAAACCGATGAGGAAAAAGTTATTGTCGTCTTCCCATCAGGATATAAAAATTTTTGGAACGAGTGCAGAAAAATGTCACCTGCTGAAGCCAACGTCAACAATGTCAATGAAGAGAAATTCTTCCAGGCCATGATTGCCTACTTTCAGAAAAAATACAAGACTGACAAAAACAAGGTGTTTGCTATTGGTACATCTGGGGGCGGGCACATGGTCTATAAACTGGGTTTAACCCTTCCAACCTCTTTCCGGGCAGTTACGGCTCTGATAGCGAATCTTCCCGAACCGCAGAACCTGGACTGCTCAGAAATGAAAAAGCCAATGAACATCATGATCGTCAACGGAACAGAAGACAAAACCAATCCTTACAATGGCGGCGAAGTGATCCTGGCCAGTGGTAATTTTGGCGCAGTGCGTTCCACCGACAAGACATTTGCCTACTGGGCTGGCCTGGCAGGATACGAAGGAGAACCCTCAATGAAAAAACTTCCTGATACCAATCCCAAAGACGGTAAAACCATTGAAGAGTTCCGCTATACCGGAAAGGATAAAGAAGTCGTATTGCTCAAAGTTATTGGGGGCAAACACGACTATCCCGGCGACATTGATGTGCATGCTTATGCATGGGAGTTTTTCAAATCAAAAATGAAATAATTGCCAACATGAAAAAAGCCACTCCGCGGTGCGAAGTGGCTTGAACAGTTATGTTTGGTTGTGTATGACTAGTTGTCGAACTTCAGATCCAGTCCCAATCCCCTCAATTCATGCACCAATACATTGAAGGATTCAGGAATACCAGCCTTGGGTACGTTGTCTCCTTTAACGATCGCTTCATAGGTCTTGGCCCTACCGATGATATCATCTGATTTAAGGGTAAGCAATTCCTGAAGGATGTTAGAAGCACCATACGCTTCCAGTGCCCAAACCTCCATCTCACCGAAACGCTGTCCACCGAACTGTGCTTTACCACCGAGCGGCTGTTGGGTGATGAGAGAGTATGGACCGATAGAACGGGCGTGCATCTTGTCATCCACCATGTGGTGCAGTTTGATCATATAAATGATACCCACTGTAGCCTTTTGGTCGAATCGATCGCCTGTCTCACCATCATAGAGATAAGTATGTCCGAAGCTGGGAAGTCCGGCTTTGTCGATAAGTCCTTTGATCTCGTCAACAGAAGCACCGTCAAAGATCGGAGTAGAGAAACGCATTCCCAATTTCTCACCAGCCCATCCGAGGATGGTCTCATAGATCTGACCCAGGTTCATACGGGAAGGTACGCCCAATGGGTTCAGCACGATATCTACCGGTGTTCCGTCTTCCAGGAATGGCATGTCTTCTGCCCTAACGATTTTGGCAACGATACCCTTGTTACCGTGGCGACCGGCCATCTTATCACCCACTTTCAGCTTACGCTTAACAGCAAGGTACACCTTGGCCAGCTTGAGTACACCAGCTGGGAGTTCATCACCGATGGAGATGTTGAACTTCTCACGCTTGTAGCGACCGAGTTCCTCGTTGTAACGGATGTTATAGTTGTGGAGGAGTGTGTTGATGGCGTCATCAGTTGCTGCATCACCTGTCCAACCCAAAGGATTGATGTTCTGGTAATCGATGCCTGCAAGTGATTTGGCATTGAACTTGGAGCCTTTTGGAATGATGACTTCACCGAAGTTGTTGGAAACACCGGAGGAATTCTTGTCCTTCAGCAATACCTGAAGTTTACCAATCAGCAGTTCAAGGATATCCTTTTCATTTTGCTGATGAACGGCTTCGAGTTTTTCGATTGCTGCTTTTTCCTTGGTCTTTGAGTTCTTATCCTTCTTGGCACGCTGGAAGAGCTTCTTGCCAATCACCACACCTTCTGTTCCGCTTGGAGCCTTCAGAGAGGCATCCTTTGCATCACCGGCTTTGTCACCGAAGATGGCACGAAGCAGTTTCTCTTCAGGAGTAGGATCGCTCTCCCCTTTAGGAGTGATCTTACCGATCAGGATATCGCCTTCCTTCACCTGAGCACCAATGCGGATGATACCGTATTGATCCAGGTCTTTGGTAGCTTCTTCCGAAACGTTGGGGATATCTGGGGTCAGTTCTTCTTCACCCAATTTGGTGTCGCGAACCTCAAGTTCAAACTCAGAAATATGAATGGAAGTGAAGAGATCTTCGCTCACCACTTTTTCATTGATTACAATCGCATCTTCGAAGTTGTAACCTTTCCATGGCATGAAGGCCACTTTCAGGTTTCTTCCCAGTGCCAGTTCACCATTCTTAACGGCATACCCTTCTGTAAGGAAATCACCTTCTTTTACACGTTGTCCTTTTTGAACAGCGGGACGAAGGGTGATAGAAGTCTCCTGGTTGGTCTTGATGAACTTGGTCAGTTTGTATACTTTGAGATCGTCTTCAAAGCTCACGAGCTTTTGTGCTTCGTCGCGTTCGTAACGAACATGGATCTCATTGGCATCCACAAATTCCACAACACCTTCACCTTCTGAGTGAAGCTGGATGCGGGCATCACGGGCTGCTTTGGCTTCCAAACCTGTACCTACGATCGGAGCCTGGGGCTTGATCAAAGGAACTGCCTGACGTTGCATGTTCGATCCCATCAGGGCGCGGTTGGCATCGTCATGCTCCAGAAAGGGAATCAAGGATGCACTCAAACCAACGATCTGGTTCGGGGCAACGTCCATGAATTCAACTTCATTGGGTTCCAGGATCGGGAAGTCACCTGTTTGCCTTGCTTTAACTTTGTCTTCAACGAACTCTCCCTTTTCGTTCAAAGGAATATTCGCCTGCGCGATCTTGGCAGTATCTTCTTCTTCTGCACTCAGGTAAGTCAGTTTCTTGGTCTCTACTTTTCCATTGGCCACCTTACGGTATGGGGTTTCAATGAATCCCATTTCGTTGATTTTGGCATGTACGCAAAGTGTAGAGATCAGACCGATGTTTGGACCTTCCGGAGTCTCAATGGTACAAAGACGGCCATAGTGTGAATAGTGTACGTCACGCACCTCGAAACCTGCACGCTCCCTGCTCAGACCACCGGGACCGAGTGCGGAGATACGACGCTTGTGCGTGATCTCACTCAGCGGGTTGGTTTGGTCGAGGAACTGAGAGAGCTGTGATGTTCCGAAGAAGGAATTGATCACGGATGAAAGTGTACGGGCATTGATCAGGTCCACCGGAGTGAATACCTCATTGTCACGCACGTTCATTCTTTCACGGATGGTTCTGGCCATACGGGCAAGACCTACTCCAAACTGAGCATACAGCTGCTCACCCACGGTGCGCACACGCCTGTTGCTCAGGTGATCGATGTCATCAATCTCGGCCTTACCATTGGTCAGGCGAACGAGGTATTTGATGATCTCGATGATATCTTCTTTGGTCAGGGTTTTTTGATCCAGACCATAGTTGAGGTTCAGTTTCTTGTTGATCTTGTAGCGACCTACTTCACCCAGGTCATAACGCTTGTCGCTGAAGAACAACTTGTCGATGATACCACGGGCAGTTTCGTTATCCGGAGCATCTGCACCACGCAGTTGCTTGTAGATGTGTTGAACCGCTTCCAGCTCAGAGTTGGAAGTGTCTTTGTTCAATGTATTGTAGATGATGGCATAGTCACCACTCACTTCTTCTTTCTGGATGAATACACTCTTCACGCCAGTTTCGAGGATCGTCTCGAGATCCTCTTCGTTCAAAACTTTGTCACGCTCCAATACCACCTCGTTTCTTTCGAGTGATACCACTTCACCGGAATCTTCATCTACAAAATCTTCAACCCAGGTCTTCAAAACCCTTGCAGCCAGGCGTTTGCCCAACATACCACCCAGGGTCTTCTTATCAGCCTTTACTTCGTCGGCCATTCCAAAAAGCTCCAGGATGTCCTTGTCTGTTTCAAAGCCAATAGAACGAAGCAGTGTTGTTACAGGGAATTTCTTCTTACGGTCGATATAAGCATACATGACATTGTTGATGTCAGTTGCAAATTCCATCCATGCGCCTTTGAAAGGAATCACACGGGCAGAATAGATCTTGGTTCCGTTCGGATGCAGAGACTGTCCAAAGAATACACCAGGTGAACGATGAAGCTGGGATACCACTACCCTTTCAGCACCATTGATCACGAATGTACCACGGGGTGTCATGTAGGGAATATTGCCCAGGAAAACATCCTGCACAATGGTCTGGAAATCGACATGTTCCTCATCGTTACAGCTCAGGCGCAATTTGGCCTTGAGGGGAACAGCATAGGTCAGCCCTCTTTCCATACACTCATCAATGGTGTAGCGGGGCGGATCGATGAAATAATCAAGGAACTCCAGCATGAAGATGTTGCGGGTATCGTTGATCGGGAAATTCTCTTTGAATACCTTGAAGAGGCCCTCATTGTTACGCTTGTCAGGCGTGGTTTCCAATTGGAAGAAATCCTTAAAGGATTGAATCTGGATCTCGAGGAGATCTGGAGTTTCTGCCAAATGCTTTACTTTACCGAAATGATGCCTGGAAGATGCCACTTTTGCTGAAGACATAGAATGATCTGCTTTTTAAAGTGTTTATATCATGAATACATATGGATTTCCCTTTTGTCAACGATGGTCAACAAATTGAAAATCAAATAGTTATGACAATGAAGGAATGTCCAATTGTATTATGCCCAATTTAAGGGATGGCAAAGTTAAGATAAATGCTTGAAACTGACAAATTTATTGGCGCTGGTTTGAAGCACAGCTGAGGGTTCCCCATTGCCCTCATCCATGGGTTAATTGCACTGGCCATATTCCCAAAATGATTCCCCTTCGCCATAAAAAAAGCCGGACGAATCCGGCTTTTCTGTAGACAAGTATGTTGTCGGGAATGCGAAGCTTATTTAACTTCCACTTCAGCACCAGCTTCTTTGAGCTTGGCTGCGAGGTCATCGGCTTCAGCCTTAGAGATACCTTCTTTAACAGGCTTAGGAGCTCCGTCAACGAGGTCTTTGGCTTCTTTCAGTCCCAATCCGGTCAATTCTTTCACCACTTTCACTACACCCAGTTTGCTGGCACCGCCATTCACCAGGATAACGTCGAAAGAGGATTTTTCTTCAGCAGCGGCTGCGCCACCACCGTCACCACCGGCTGCTACTACTACAGCTGCAGCTGCTGGTTCGATTCCGTAATCGGCTTTCAATACTTCAGCCAATTCTTGAACTTCTTTTACTGTCAGGCCTACCAGTTGTTCGGCCAGTGCTTTTACGTCTGCCATTTTTTTACTTTTTAAACCGCTTTCACAGCATTTGCTCCAGCGGATGGTTATGAATATGCCACATTTTAACCTCAGTGGCGTTGGGTATTAAGCGATTTTTATTCAGCAGCTGTGGCTTGCTTTTCGTGGTGGTGCAACAAACCAGCCAATACGCGCTTGGCAGGAGATTGCAGCAATCCAATAACCTCCCCGATGAGCTCGTTCTTGGTCTTGATCTGGGTAAGGCTCTTCAGGGTATTGTCTCCCACGAATACATCACCGTCAATGAAAGCTGCTTTCAATACAGGTTTGTCGGTATTGGCACCTTTTCTGAAATCAGAAAGGATAACAGCCGGTTGCTTGGGGTTTTCAGAGAACATAAGAGCGGTAACACCGTTCAATGACTCGAAGGTAGAAGCATACCTGCTTTCGTCCAGTTGCTCAAGGGCCTTGCGGATGAGGGTGTTTTTGGCAACCTTCATTTCTACTTTCTTGTCAAAGCAGATCCTTCTGAGTGTGCTGATTTGCTCAACTGACAGTGATTCTGTGTTGGTGATATAGAAATTGTTGTACTGTCCGAATTTCTCCTTCAGTACTTCAATTACTTCATTTTTTTCTTGCTTATTCATTGTTAAGCTTTTAATTGTTTTGAATTGTGTTCAGCGATCAGTGGATGAGGGCCTTTGTGTCAACTGCGATAGAGGGGCTCATGGTGCTGGCCATGAAAATGCTCTTCAGGTAAGTACCTTTTGCAGTGGATGGTTTGGCCTTGATGATGGCGTTCAAAAACTCCATGCTGTTTTCGGCGAGCTTCTCAGGAGAGAAACTTACGCGACCGATGGAAGCGTGAACGATACCGGCTTTGTCAACTTTGAAAGCAACTTTACCAGCTTTTACATCCTTGATGGCAGCAGCAACATCATTGGTCACAGTTCCGGTCTTGGGGTTGGGCATCAGGTTACGAGGACCCAATACTTTACCCAGCTTACCGATTTTGGGCATGACGGCAGGAGTTGCGATGATGACATCGATATCGGTCCAACCCGATTCGATCTTCTGAATAAATTCATCCAGACCAACATGGTCAGCGCCAGCTGCATTGGCTTCCGCTTCCTTGTCAGGCGTGCAGAGTACCAATACTTTCTTGGTCTTACCAGTGCCATGAGGGAGGGTAACTGTACCACGAACAGCCTGATCAGCTTTCTTTGGATCAACACCCAACCTTACATGAAGGTCTACTGAACTATCAAATTTTGTACAATTGATGTCTTTTACGAGTCCTGTTGCTTCAGCAAGTGAATAGATCTTTTTTTCATCCACTTTGCCTGCTACAGCTTTTCTTTTCTTTGTGATTCCCATCTTAATAAGCTTTTAAGGTGTGATCAATTAATTTTCCCAGGGGGCTTTGCCATCCAATGTGATACCCATGCTGCGGGCTGTACCGGCAACCATGCTCATGGCGCTTTCCAATGTGAAGCAGTTGAGATCGGGCATCTTGTCCTTGGCAATGGCCTCTACCTGTGCCCAGGTTACCTTACCGACTTTCTGACGGTTAGGTTCTTTGGAACCACTTTGAAGCTTGGCTGCCTCCAGCAACTGTACAGCTGCGGGTGGAGTCTTGATGATGAAATCAAAAGATTTGTCGGAGTAAACTGTGATCAAAACAGGAAGTACTTTTCCCATTTTGTCTTGCGTCCTGGCATTGAACTGCTTGCAGAACTCCATGATGTTGACACCCTTCGAACCCAGTGCAGGGCCTACAGGTGGTGCAGGATTGGCTTGACCGCCTTTAACCTGCAACTTAACGTAGCCAGAAATTTCCTTAGCCATATTAAATTGTTTTTTGGTGATAGCGTTCCGGCATTTTACCGAAACTCCCATGTCCATTCAAAATAAAGAACTTTCGATTGGGGCTGCAAAGGTAAGGGACTCTTCACAAATTTTCAATAGGAACCCCCGAAAATATTTGTTGAAAAGAATACATCCATTCAATTATTTTATTTGGTAATTTTCAATTCATAACAAAAAACTTCAAAATTCTCTAAAATTCCACACCATGGCATCAGCAAAAAAATCAGCCAAAAAGCCTGCTAAAAAAGCAGCTGCGAAAAAAGTGGCTAAAAAAGCAGTAAAAAAAGCAGCTCCTAAAAAAGCAGCCAAGAAAGTCGTAAAAAAAGCAGCTCCCAAGAAAGCGGCTAAAAAAGTGGTGAAAAAAGCAGCACCCAAAAAGGCAGCCAAGAAGGTTGTAAAAAAAGCGGCTCCTAAGAAGGCAGCTAAAAAAGCAGCCAAGAAAGTCGTAAAAAAAGCAGCCCCCAAGAAAGCAGCTAAAAAGGTGGTGAAAAAAGCAGCACCCAAAAAAGCAGCGAAGAAGGTTGTAAAAAAAGCGGCACCTAAGAAAGCAGCTAAAAAAGTGGTAGCCAAAAAACCTGCAGCCAAAAAGCCTGTGGCCAAAAAGCCAGCTCCCGTTGTTGCACCGGCACCAGCTCCAGCTCCCGCTCCTGCCCCAGTTGCCGTTGAGTTGCCATTTACAGAAACTCCACCTGCTGCGGAAGGATCTACCAATTGATCTATCAAATACGCATAAAAAAAAAGACAGCATATGCTGTCT
>RFVQ01000092.1 GCA_009922495.1 Chitinophagia bacterium | reverse complement strand
CTGGTCATGTAGATGAGGTTGGGCATGGTGGGTCCGCTAATGGTTTCTGCATAAAATACCGGGTTGAAATTCAAGCGGGAGAAGATATCGATCTCTCCGCCCTCATTGAACATCTCCACTTTTTTCAGGTATTTCTTTTCTGAGGGACCTTCATAGCTTCTCAGCTCATAAATATGATCGGCCAGGGGTGCATTCAATTTTGGCAGCATGAGTGTGGGGGCAAACCTGAATCCTTCCAGGATATAATTCACGATCCTTGTATAGGCTGGCGCGTCCATGGTTGCATTGAGGTACTCAGCTCCTTTCTCCGCCACCATTTTATCGGCCATCAATCCCCTGTGCATCTCAGGGATCTGAGCAAGATTTTTATACGGAATGAGTACATACATTTTCTTTACAGAGGCTGTATCATTGGTAATGGCTGAAAATACACCGATCGCAGGAACACCCTTGCTCTTGAAATAAGGCATGAAAGCCTCTTTAAGGTATTGATCAATGATCAATTGCTGTTTTTCGGTCTTGTATTCATATACCCTTAATTCATAGAAATTCTTTCCCTTTTTAGATGATTGGGCTGAAGCAAACATACCAGAAAACAAGATTGCAAACAGGAGTACTTTTTTCATATGATGAATTTATGGTTTCAAATGTAAGCGATTATACCTTTGCCTGTATGGCAGTCAAGGATTACTACTTGATTTTAGGAGTAAAAACGGGAGCAGATATCCCTGCTGTCAAAAGAGCCTTTCGGAAGCTTGCCATGCAATACCACCCCGATAAAACCGGAAATACGCATGCCAACACCCATCATTTTCGTGAAATCCAGGAAGCTTACCAAACACTTTCAGATCCCTATAAGAGAGAACAATATCTCTATACCCGCTGGCTTGAAAAATCAATGGGGCGTCAACTCGACAAATCACTTTCAGCTGACGAGATCCTTCAACTGTTTTTAAAAGCGGAACAATACCTATCCCAAACAGATTTTTACAGAACCGACAAGCAACTCTTGTACCACCAGCTCTTGTCCACCTTCTCTGAAAAAAGACTGCAGACGATTTTGGAGGCAAACCATCCCCTCCAGATCAATACAACCCTTCAATTGGCCATGAGATTAAGCGCCCGGCTGAATGCAGAACAAAGCATGGACCTAAAGGAGCACTTCAAAAATTTGTTGGAGCTGGATGAAGCTTCCCGCATTGGTTGGCAGAAAATGATCTTGATACAAAAAAAGGAAGCCTCCCAAGAAAAATGGAAACTGCCAATCCTGCTGCTGATCACACTCGCCATTTGCCTGGCCATCTATTGGGGATCGAAATGAACTAACTTTGCGGGATGCATTATATCACTGCAGAAAATCTTGAGAAATCATATGGCATCCAACCCCTGTTCAGGAACCTCACCTTTCATATCAATGAAGGAGATAGAATAGCGCTGGTTGCCAGAAACGGCTCCGGCAAATCTACCCTGCTGAGAATACTGGCAGGCATTGAACCTCCAGATGGCGGCAAGGTCTGGATCAACAAAGATGTCCATGTTATCCTGTTTGAACAGGACCCTGTTTTTTTCGAAACAGCCTCCATCCTCGACAATATTTTTGCACACGATCACCCAGTCCTCAATGCCATCAAACGTTACGAAGCAGCAGAAGATTCTGGCGATGCCGAAAGGCTAACCGATGCGATCATTGAGATGGATGAAAAGGGTGCATGGGACTTTGACGCCAGGGTAAAACAAATCCTAAGCAAACTCAACATTCAGCATCTGGACCAAAAGGTAAACAGCCTGAGCGGTGGACAAAGAAAGCGGGTGGCACTGGCCAGAACCCTTATCGATATTGGCTTTGAGCAACAACATTCCCTCCTCATCATGGACGAGCCCACCAATCACCTCGATGTTGAAATGGTGGAATGGCTGGAGCATTATATCGACAAGGAAAATGTTACCCTCTTGCTGGTCACGCACGACCGTTACTTCCTGGACACGGTTTGCCATGAAGTATGGGAACTCGACAACGGACAGCTGTATACCTATACCGGCAACTATGAAAATTACATGGAGAAAAAGGCGGCCCGAATCGAAAGTGAAGCCGCCACAATCGATAAAGCCAGGAATACTTATCGCAAGGAACTAGAATGGATGCGCAAGCAGCCAAAGGCCCGAACCACCAAATCCAAGAGCCGTCAAGATGCCTTCTACGAGGTGGAAAAAGTTGCCAAAAAAAGGATTGAAGAGAAGAAGCTGGAACTGCAGCTCAAAATGAGCAGGATGGGTGGAAAAGTGGCAGAATTGAAAAAGGTTTACAAGAAGTTTGGTGAGAGGATAATTCTATCCGGCTTTGACTATACTTTCAAAAAAGGGGAACGCATTGGCATCATCGGAAAAAATGGTGCTGGCAAATCAACTTTTGTGAATATGCTGCAAGGCATTGAAGAACCCGATAGCGGTAAAATCAATATCGGTGATACAGTTGTCTTTGGCTATTATTCGCAACAGGGGCTTAGCCTGAAGCAAGACATGCGGGTCATAGAATTTGTGAAAAACATTGCAGAAAGTTTTCCCCTGGCCAAGGGCGGTACGCTTTCCGCTGCTCAGTTCCTGGAGCTTTTCCTATTCCCTCCCGACCAGCAATACAGCTATATCAGCAAACTGAGTGGAGGAGAAAAAAGGAGGCTGCAACTGTTGGCCATCCTTTTCAAGAATCCCAATTTTTTGGTATTGGATGAGCCCACCAACGATTTGGATCTCCCTACCCTCTCCGTATTGGAACAATTCCTATTGGATTTTCCAGGTTGTATTTTGATCATCAGTCACGATCGTTACTTCATGGACCGGATCGTGGATCATCTGTTTGTATTTGAGGGAAATGGGGTGATCAGGGACTTCCCCGGCAACTATGCCTCTTACCGGGAAGAAGAGGAAACCAAACCACAAGAATCAAAACCGGAAATCAAACCAGTTGAGAAAACGTTTCAAGCTGAAATGCCGGCCCCCAAAAAAAAGGTTGGTTTCAAAGAGAAACGCGAATTTGAATTGCTGGAAAAAGAATTGGAGGATCTCAATCAGGAGAAGCAAATGTTGACCGATCAATTGTCTTCTGGATCCCTGGACTATCCTTCATTGGAAAAAGCTTCCCACCGCATCAAAGAAATTACTGCTTTGCTGGATGAAAAAGAAATGCGCTGGTTGGAATTGAGTGAGTTGATGAATTGAGCATTGAACTTCCTCGACTCTTCTAAATCACTATCGACCCCTTTTACATCCTCAACGTTTTAACCCTCTTCAACACCTTTGAACGCAGCCCTTTCGAGGCGATCATTGATTGCAAGCCCTATTCCATGTTCTGGAAATCTTTCTGCCAGAATGATGTCAATATTTGCGGCATCCAGTTTTCTCATGGCAGAGAAAAGTCCTGCTGCCGCTTCCGCAAGATCTCCTGAGGGTGAAAGGATCACTGCTGTATCAGCTGTCAAACCCGGATTTTTTTCAAACAGCAGGAGTCCGATTTTTTTTGCTTTGTTCAATGCATGATTGGAGGCAATATCACCCAGCAAGAAAGGCTTCTGGGTTGCATAATGACGCTTGAGTTGGCCCGGTGCCGTGGGGGCAGCATGAGACAACCTGACTTCAACTTTTTTGCCAGTAGTTTCAATTATTTGCGCTGCTGTGATCGCACCCAACCGGTGTATCACAATGTGATCATCTTCAAATCCAACAATGGTTGACTCCAATCCAACACTACAGTCACCGCCATCCAGGATATAGGGGATCTTCCCGCCTAAACCATCCATGACATGTTTTGCGGCAACAGGGCTCACATAACCAGAGGGATTGGCACTGGGTGCTGCCAAAGGAAAATCCAATGACGACAAAAGGGATAAAGTAAGCGGATGACTGGGAATGCGCAAGGCAACCCTTTTGGAGCCAGCGGTAACCAGATCCGGAACTTTATCGGACTTGGGCAGCAAATACGTGATGGGGCCAGGAGAGAATTTTTGCATCAGCAAGGAGCAGGCTTCAGGAAGCGCAGTAACCCATTTCCCCAATTGATTTTCATTCGCTACATGCAGGATCAAGGGATTGAATTGAGGCCGGTTCTTGGCTTCATAAATTTTGGCAATGGCTTGGGGATCCAGTCCATTTCCTGCCAGACCATATACGGTCTCTGTTGGAATGGCCACCAGCTCTCCTTTTTCCAGCAGCCTTGCCGCTTCCTTGATATCTTTCCCAATGATGGTATGGTACATAAAAAAATGTCCCGAACGGGTCGGGACAAAGTTAATCGAGTATTGGCTTCATCAGGCCTTTGACTTCTCTTTCTTTTCTGATTTCGGCTTGATGGAAAAAACGATCTTCTGGTTTTCCTTGTCGAGGTCAGCGATCATGACGTCACCGGCTTTGATGCTCATGTTCAGGATCTCCTCTGCCAGGGGATCTTCCAGGTATTTCTGGATGGCCCTGTGCAAGGGTCTTGCACCAAACTGTGAGTCATATCCTTTTTCGGCGATGAAATCCTTGGCTTCATTGGAAAGCTCCAAAGAAAAACCAAGTGTAGACAAACGCTTCATCACACCTTTCATGAGGATATCGATGATCTCGAATATATGTTCCTTCTCCAGAGAATTGAAGATGATGACATCATCCACCCTGTTCAGGAATTCAGGAGAGAAAGTGCGTTTCAGCGCCTTCTCAATAACTGCCTTGTTGGCTTCCTCGGCATTGGCCTGACGGGCACTGGTGGCAAATCCAACACCTTCTCCAAAGTCTTTCAACTGGCGAACACCAATATTGGATGTCATGATAATCAGTGTATTCTTGAAATCCACTTTTCTCCCCAAACCGTCTGTCAACTGCCCGTCGTCCAATACCTGAAGCAGGATATTGTAAATGTCCGGATGGGCCTTTTCAATCTCATCCAACAGAATCACTGAATAAGGTTTTCTTCTGACACGCTCGGTCAGTTGTCCCCCTTCTTCATATCCCACATATCCGGGAGGCGCACCGATCAGTCGGCTTACCGTGAATTTTTCCATGTACTCACTCATGTCGATACGGATCAGTGAATCCTCTGAGTCGAACATCTGGCGGGACAAAGCCCTGGCCAATTCTGTTTTACCAACACCGGTAGGACCCAGGAAGATGAAGGTTCCGATGGGTTTCTTAGGATCCTTCAATCCCACCCTGTTGCGTTGGATGGCTTTCACCACTTTGGTGATGGCTTCATCCTGACCCACAACCATTCCTTTCATGTCGATTGACATGTTGCGAAGCTTCTCTGTCTCCGCCTGCACCATGCGTTTCACAGGAATACCTGTCATCATGCTCACTACCTCGGCAATATCTTCTTCGCTGATGGGATATCGTTTGTGCTTGGATTCTTCTTCCCATCCCGCTTTAGCAGCTTCCAGTTCTTCCTGCAGTTTCTTTTCGGTATCCCTCAGGCTGGCTGCTTCTTCAAAGCGTTGGCTTTTCACAACCCTGTTCTTTTCCAGCTTGATGTCTTCGATCTTTTTTTCCAGTTCAATGATCTCATCCGGAACATTGATGTTCTTGAGGTGCACCCTGGCTCCTACTTCATCCAATACATCGATTGCTTTATCCGGCAGTAGACGATCGGTCATGTAGCGGTCACTCAGTTTTACACAAGCTTCAATGGCATCCTGTGCGTAATCTACGTTGTGGTATTCTTCGTAGCGTGATTTGATATTGTTCAGGATCTGAATGGTCTCATCAACGGATGGAGGTTCTACCATCACCTTTTGGAAACGGCGATCCAAAGCACCGTCCTTTTCGATGTGCATGCGGTACTCATCCAAAGTAGAGGCTCCGATACACTGCAGTTCGCCACGAGACAATGCAGGCTTGAATATATTGGAAGCATCCAATGAACCACTGGCGCCTCCGGCTCCAACGATGGTATGGATTTCATCAATGAAAAGGATCACATCACGGTTTTTCTCCAGTTCGGTCATGATGGCTTTCATGCGCTCTTCAAACTGTCCACGGTATTTAGTTCCTGCTACCAGGGCTGCGAGATCAAGGGATACAACGCGTTTGTCGAACAATACCCTGGAAACTTTTCTTTGAACGATGCGAAGTGCCAGTCCTTCTACGATGGCAGTTTTGCCCACACCGGGTTCACCAATCAGGATGGGGTTGTTCTTCTTTCTTCTGGAAAGAATCTGTGAGACCCTTTCAATTTCGGCTTCGCGACCAACAATGGGATCCAAGGAACCAGACTCAGCCAATTTGGTGATATCCCTTCCGAAATTATCGAGCACCGGAGTTTTGCTCTTTGCACCCGTAGCCGCTGCCTTGGGTTTTTGCTGCCCCTTTCTTTCTTCATCAAACTCCTCTTCTGGCTCATCCGAGAACTCACTTTTCACATCGTTGCTGCGAACAGTGCCCAACTCATTTCTAAAAAGATCATAATCCACATCAAACTGATTCAGGATCTGCGTGGCGATGTTCTCCTTGTTCTTGAGAATTGAAAGCAAGAGGTGTTCGGTCTCCACCATGGGGCTCTTCAAAGCCTTGGCTTCGAGCACCGTAACCCGGATCACTTTTTCTGCCTGACGCGTCAATTCGTATAGATCCACATTCAGGTTTTGCAATACTTTAAGGGCCGTATTTTCTCCCTCACGGATGACCCCTAACAAGAGGTGCTCTGTACCGATGAAATCATTGCCCAATCGAAGCGCTTCTTCCCTGCTGTAAGAGATGATCTCCTTTACCTGTGCTGAAAAATTATTGTCCATAGAAGCTCAGATTTTACGTGTCCTTACAATAATAACGAATAATTCCCACAATCAAATGAGGTATCTTTGTGATCGGATCTCATCAAAAAGCAGACATATCATGAGGGTCAAAATTGATACCAAGGAAACATTTCATGTCATTTCCATTGAAGAGCAAGAACTGACTGCAATAATGGCAGCCGAATTGGAAAATCTTGTTAAAAACGAATTGACAACAGCAGGAAAAAGCTTGATCATTGACATGCAGCATGTTCAATCAATGGATGCAAAACTGGCTGTCAGCCTCAACGAACTTCATGCCTTGGTTTATGATTCCGGCAAGTCCTTTGTCATATGTTCCATTCAACCTGTTGTCAAAAAAACCTTGGAGGAAGCAGGTGTATTGGAAACCCTGAATACAACACCTACAGATTCTGAAGCTTGGGACATTGTCCAAATGGAAGAAATCGAAAGAGAGTTGGGCATGGATTTCTGACCAAAATCATCTCATGGCTATGATGGCTGTCACCATTCTCGGGAACAATTCTGCCCTGTCCATGCACGACAGGCACCAGACTGCACAGTTGGTAACAACAGACCATACGCAGCTGCTGGTGGATTGCGGCGAGAACACACAGGATCAGCTGCAACGATTCAAGGTCAAAAAAAGCAAGATCGATCATATATTCATTTCCCACTTGCATGGAGACCACTATTATGGATTACCGGGTTTGTTGAATTCCTATTCGCTGAACAACCGAGACAGACCGCTTCATTTGTATGCGAATCCCCTTTTAATGGAGATCATCGAACTGCAGTTAAAGGCTGCAGATACCCGATTGAATTACGAACTTGTTTTTCATCCTATTACCAAAGCAGGTACGCTTTTAGCATTGGAAAGACTGCAAGTATCCTGTTTCCCGGTTTCCCATAGAATCCCTTGCTGGGGATTTGTTTTTTGTCAGGTCGACAAAAAGTCATCTCAGGAGTTGAAATATGCCTACTGTGCAGACACCAAATACGAAGAGATGATCTTACCCTATATCCAGGGAGCCAACCTGATCTATCACGAATCCACTTATCTGGCAGATCAGTCTGAAAAGGCTGTTGCCCGTTTTCATTCCACCAGTATTGAAGCAGCGGCAATCGCCAAACAAGCCAATGCAGGGCGTTTGTTGCTGGGACATTTCAGCAGCAAGTATGCTGATCTTTCCGCTTTTGAAAAAGAGGCCAGGCAGGTATTTCAGCATACAGAAATCTCCCGAGAAGGGGTATCCTATTTGGTTTGAAATTCATGCGATCAGCCAGGCAGCTTTTTTTTCTCATTTTATTTTCTGAAAAAAAATAATCTCCTATATTTGCAACCCAATTCAGCCCAAAAGCTGATCCAAGGATCGGTAGTTCAGTTGGTTAGAATGCCGCCCTGTCACGGCGGAGGTCGCGGGTTCGAGTCCCGTCCGGTCCGCAAAACCCCTTCAGCAATGAAGGGGTTTTTGTTTTGGAGTAGATTTGCATCATGTCTGTTTCCTTTCAAAAAACAAGATTGGCCCCAACCCCCAGTGGTTACCTCCACCTGGGAAATATTTTGTCATTTGTGCTGACTGCAGGGATGGCAAGAAAACATGGCGCGAGCATCTTGTTGAGAATTGACGACATGGACCATGAGCGGATGCGAATGGAATACCTGGAAGATATTTTTGATACACTGCAGTTTCTGGAAATCCCTTGGGATGAAGGTCCGAGATCAGCCGAGGAACACTTGGCAACCTTTTCTCAAAAACACAGAACCCACATCTACAGAGAAGGCTTGCATCACCTGCAAGCAAAAA
>RFVQ01000091.1 GCA_009922495.1 Chitinophagia bacterium | reverse complement strand
GGTCCCTCCATTTTTATGCTGTCTGAAAAAAGGTCAACAGCTGAAAGGGTAACAAAAGAAATGGAAGCTGTCTTCCATCACATGGGCATAGACAACAAAACATATGTGACCCAATTGAACCATCAGGGAATCACCCTAAACGAAAATGAACATGCAATACTATAGCCTGAACAACCCTTCCATAAGGGCAGATTTCAAAGCAGCAACTTTGGCCGGACAAGCCCCGGATGGGGGATTGTATTTTCCGGAGACCATTCCTGTCTGGGAAAAGACATTCATCGATAATCTTGCAATCCTCAGCAAAGCAGAAATAGGCATGCGGATCCTGCAACCATTTGTAGGGGATAGCATGAGCGAAGCAACCTTGCTAGAAGCAATGGAGGAAACATTGGCATTTGATTTCCCCTTGAAGAAGATAAACGAGAACATGTTCATCCTGGAGCTGTTCCATGGACCCACCCTGGCTTTCAAAGACCTGGGGGCAAGATTTCTCAGCAGATGCATGGGCGCATTCGCCAATGACATTGGACAAAAAATCAACATCCTGGTAGCAACCAGCGGTGATACGGGCGGAGCCGTTGCAGATGCCTTTCATGGTGTTGCCGGTACTGAAGTCTTTATTCTTTATCCTTCGGGCAAAGTGAGTCCGGTCCAAGAAAAACAACTTACCACCTATGGTGACAATATTCATGCCTTCGAAGTAGAAGGAGATTTCGATGATTGTCAGCGCATGGTCAAACAAGCCTTTCAGGATCAGGAACTGATGAAAAAGGCCATGCTCACTTCTTCCAATTCCATCAACATTGCGCGATGGCTTTCTCAACAGGTATATTATGCACTGGCATTGGCACAATGGAAGGAAGATGCAGCACCTGTTATATCGGTTCCAAGTGGCAACTTCGGCAATCTTTGCGCAGGCCTCACGGCTTGGCAATCAGGACTTCCTGTAAAACATTTTATTGCAGCCTGCAATGCCAACAATTCATTTACTGCATACATCCGATCAGGAATTTTCCAGCCCAAGCCGTCTATAGCTACCCTTTCGAATGCAATGGACGTGGGCCTTCCCAGCAATTTCATTCGCATCCTGGAACTGTTTCAACAGGAGCACCGCAACATGACTAAAATCATCAGCAGCGAAAGCATATCCGACAAGGAAACAGTGGATACCCTCCAGGATGTGTTTCATGCCTACCATTACCTGTTGGATCCTCACAGCGCTGTAGCCTATAAGGCATTGGCCAACCACCTTCAGCAGCATCAAGCCCAAAAGGGCATTTTGCTGGGCACCGCACATCCTATAAAATTTCCGGATGTAGTGAAAAAAGCCATAGGCAATACGCCCGAAACACCGCTGTCTGTGCAAAACCTTTGGGAACGTGAAAAAAAATCCATAATCTTACCTCCTGATTTTCAATTATTTAAAAAAAATCTTGAAAATTTTCTTAAAATTTCCTGAACTTTATAAAAGCAGCGTGGTTTAGTGGATTTAGCGATTGCAGGATAGTGTGAGGTTATAGATCAATTTGTCATTTCTTAACCAAAACTATACACGTATGAGTCCATTCTTCCTCGAAGCCGCTATTGCGGCTGACAACTATGTGGCGTTTACATTTTTTGTAGGCACCATGGCCATGATGGCAGCTTCCGTTTTTTTCTTCTTTGAACTGAGCAACACTGAAAAGGCATGGAGAACTTCTGTGCTCGTTTCCGGGTTGATCACTTTCATCGCTGCAGTTCACTATTACTACATGAGGGGTTACAACCTGGAGAACAATGTTTCTCCAACCTTCTTCCGCTATGTAGACTGGTTGCTGACAGTTCCTTTGATGTGCGTTGAGTTCTATTTGATCACCAAAAAAGCTGGTGCTACCACTGGTCTTCTTTGGAAACTGATCTTTGCTTCTGTTGTCATGCTGGTAACCGGTTACTTCGGTGAAACCATCGACATGGCACATAGCTGGCAGTGGGGTCTCGCTTCCGGTATCGCTTATTTCTACATCGTCTACCTGGTATGGTTCGGTGATGTGGCCAAGCTTGCTGGCGCAACATCTCCAGCTGTTGCCAAGGCTGTTAAAACACTTGCTTGGTTCGTTCTTGTAGGTTGGGCTATCTATCCAATCGGTTATATCCAAGGTACTCCTGGTGGTCTCTTTGGCACCAAGCTTGATTTCGGACTTGACATGGACATCATCTACAACATCGGTGATGCTGTGAACAAGATTGGTTTCGGTCTTGTAATCTATGCCCTGAGCCGTTCTGAATCTAAATAAGGAAGACAAACAAGTATAGTGAGGGCCCATGTTTAGACATGGGCCTTTCTTTTAACCAGATGCCAAAAACCAAGTTCAATATTTTCTCTATCATCACCTGGCTAAATGTACTGGTAGGTCTATTGCTGTTTTTATGGCAAAGGCAAGCAGGCAATATCCCCTATTCAGTTCAACTGGGATTTTTTTTGATACTAGTAGGCGCTACAGGCATTCCCCATGGTGCCCTGGATCACATCATCGCCAAAAACAACCGAGAGGATGTCTCAGCATTCAACATACAGCAATTCCTCAGAAAATACTTGCTTGCGATCATTGCCTATTCTATCTGCTGGGTCTATTTTCCCAGCATCAGCCTCTTGATTTTTTTGCTGATCTCTGCCTGGCATTTTGGAGAAACCGATCTGGTAGCAACGAGTGGGAATTCCTTCTGGGATTCATTCGGAAGGATGATCTGCGGAATTTTTATATTGACGATCATCCTGTTGACACACAAGGAAGAAACACTGTCAGTGGTGCAACGGATCACTAAAGGCCAAGAACAGACCCTGTTGATCTGGTCATTTTTTGCTGAGCACAAATGGACAACCATCATCAGCACCGGTACCCTCCTATCCATCTTCCTCACCACCAGTATTCTCCGAAAGGATCAAAGTTTCCAACTGATAAGTTCCCTCAACCTCATCATCATTTTATTTCTCTGCAGCCAGTTGCCCCTGCTTGTTTCCTTTGCCCTTTACTTTGGGGGATGGCATGCGATAAGGTCCTTTGAGATTACCTTTTCATTTCTAAAAAATCAACAGGAAGAAAGCGCCAGCGACCCGCTTACCATGTGGAAAAACGCCCTGCCCATGACCTTTTTGGCCGCATTTGGCTTTATTTTCATGGCCTATATTTGGACAGGGTTGGGCATCAAAACAGATCCCATTCCGGCACTCTTTATTTTTCTTTCTATCATCACCCTGCCGCATTTGGATGTAATGGACAAACTGATTCGATCCCAAAAGCATACCTGAATCCATGACTGAAAAAATGGGTATTTTTGGAGATGCATCCGAATCACATGATGGGCCCCATTGCGCAACCCGACAATCCTGCCATTGCCAAAATTATCAGACAGTGTCTGGAAGAATTTGGCGCCAACAAACCGGGTACTGTATACTATGATGCCACTACGGATGCGCTCTATGAACTCTTCACAGAGAACCCTCTATCAGCCTACTTTATTGCCAGGATAAATGATAAGATCATCGGAGGCGGAGGCATCTTTCCCAGTGCCGCTTTGCCAGAAGACACCTGTGAACTGGTAAAAATGTACCTATTGCCTGAAGCCAGGGGAACCGGCATCGGGGCCGCCCTCATCAACCTTTGCATGGATACTGCTAGATCCAAAGGTTTCAAAAAAATGTACATCGAAACCATGCCAGAACTGAAGAGGGCCATATCGGTGTATGAAAAATTTGGTTTTGAATACCTGGAGGGACCACTGGGCAATACAGGTCATTTTGGATGTGGCGTCTGGATGCTGAAATCACTTTGATCAGGAGATGATCTTCACTTCATAAACAGGACTGAACAAATAAATCTTTCCGGTATCGATCTCGATCGCCTTGATCCGCTTTCGCACCTTTTCCTGTCGAACAAACCTTCTGTCATTTTTGATCATGAAATGAGCCCCTACTGACAACTCCTCCACAAGACAATATCCTTCTCTGATGGGATCGTATTTGCGCAGAACCCGCATCAGCGCATCATCTGCACAAGAACTGGCAGCAGGACTTTTAAGGGTGCGCAACAGTTGCGCCTGTATATCAGCCGGGAATATGCCCGACAGCAGAAACTGCTTGAGCAAATCACTGAATTGTTGCTTCCACTCTGTGCCATGTGAAGCCACGCGGTGACCATACCGCAAATATGTGATGAGATGAGCCAACTCATGCAGCAAGGTGATCAGAAAGGCATAGGGATTGAGATTCCCATTCACCGTGATGCGATGGGCCTTTCCTGCATGGGCATTTCGGTAATCGCCCAAAACAGTTGCCCTAGACCGGGTGATCGTCAGGTGAACCTTGTATTGCAGCAGGAAGGGCTCTACCAATAGAAAAGTATGGGGAGGCAGAAAATCCGAAAGCGAATCCAGGGGTGCTTCACGCTTTGACATCTCAATCTTTCTTGATCAGCAAAAGGAGTCCCTTGATCTCCAAAAAAGTATAAACAAGGTATAGAAAAAGACAGGCAAAGATGCCGGAATTGTTCATGGCAGCTCCCTTGATCTTTGCATAGACCACAACGACCCCCGCGGCAACAACAAGCTTAAGAATGAAAGAGCCGTATACGGTGGACATGAATGTATGCGTAGCGCTGGCCTTTAACCCTTTGTTCAACATCCAAAATGAGAACAGTGTCAAGCTGCAAACCAGGAGATTGCCCAACAGCAAAACCTCCACATTCACATCCAATGAGCCCAATGGAGCAGGAGCCAGGAATCCCATCAAATTGACAACAACAAACAAAATAAGAATGGGGAACAATGATTTTCTCAGCTTCATGATTTTTTGTTGGTTTCAATGATCAGTTTTACCAGAAGGAAGATGATGATCAGGAGAGGCAATACCCAGATCAAAACAGGCGTTTCAACATGCAGCCATCGGTCTAATTTCCAACCCAGGGCCAACATGAGCGCTATCGATGCAAAGAATTGCGCACCCAGTCCCGCGTATTTCATCCAATCCTGCATGATCAATCCTGTTCTTCTTCCAGTTCGGGCAGGCTGATAACGGCCGTATCCAATACCAGTTCCGCTTGCCCAGACAATACTTTCTTCACATTTTCCCAGTAGGCTTCTCTGTATTTCATCTGACGCTCCAGTTCATCAGCCCTCAATTTGAGCCGGGTCAGTTCTCTTCTTTCGTTTTGGGATCCATAGCCGGGAATATAATATTTGAGTGGCGTAAAGCTGATCAATGCTGTTGTAAGTCCGACCAGCATCACAAAAACAAAACAAGAGGCGATGTATACGCCCAGGCGTGTCAGTTTGAAAACAACTACTTCCTCAAAAGTATGGTCGTTCATGATCACCAGTCGGTATCGGTTTGTCAAACGTTTGAAACGGCTTTGCCTGGGAGTTGATTCACTCATTGCTTGTAGACGTTGATTTCAAATGCTAAAGTTATGCTTAAATCAGGAATCGGGTCCTTTTAAAATCAAGGGATTCGGTGTAGATTTACAGACGGTGAGATTCGGCTTTTTTCATATCAAATTCTGCCACATCAAGATTGTTCTGGCCCTTGGCAACATGATACTGAGCCATGCCATCCTGGCCCAGACCAATATTGCAGCGGACCTCATAAAGCCCAAGGCCTACGAAAATAGAAAACTGGCATCTGAACTCACGCCGGACAAAAAAATCAATCCGGTTAAAAGAGTAAAAGAGAACATTGTTTCTCACTATAATTTTTATTTCAACGCCAACAGAAAAATCAATGCCGTTCTGATGGCTGCCAAACAATCACACAAAGATACTTTTACCAACATCCTTTCGTTTTACAATTATAGCCTTGACCAGACGGCAACCCAAAAAACAGAGTTGGATTCTGTGATCTATAAAACCAACAATGGCATCCTCCTGCATGACCTGAGAAATGATTGGGTAGATGACCTCTATTTTCTGATGGGTCAATCCTACTACTATCAAAAAAAATTCGATTCTGCTTACGATGTATTTCAATACATCAATTACAATTTTCAACCCAGGAAGAAGGATGAAATAGGATACGAAAAAAGCATTGGATCGAATGCCAATGAAAATGGCAGTATCCTAAGCATATCCACCAAGGAATCCAAACTTGCCTCCCATCGACCTGTCAGAAATGATGCCCTGATATGGGTCATCAAAACCCTGCTGGCACAAGACAATGATGATGATGCCAAAGGGTTGATCGAAATACTGTATAAAGACAATCAATTTCCGGACAGACTTCTTCCCTTGCTGGCTGAATTAAAGTCTTATTGGTTTTACAAACAAGGGGCCTGGGATTCATCCGCGGTTTATCTTGAAAAGAGCCTGCCTGTTTCGGTGAGCAATGACGAAAAGGCAAGACGTCATTTCCTGATGGCGCAGTTTTATATGCAATCGGCCAACAACAAATTGGCAGATGATCATTTTGAAAAAGCTGTTTCTCTTACCACGGATCCGGTCATGGAAGCCTATGCCAGGATTTATCAAACCGGACTTACACCAGGGGAAACAGATCAGGACAAAAAAATCGACAACAACATCAAGGCCCTGGAGGCAATGGCGGGAAGAGAAAAATACGCCAGTTACAGATCCCTTATTTATTCCGCAGCGGCAGAGATGGAAATAAAAAGAGGTCGCAGTGCTGCCGCCATTGAACTATTGCTCAAGAGCAATGCGTTCAACCAGAATGATCCTGGCATCAAAAATGAAAGCAATATCAAAATTGCTGAGATGGCCTTTGACCTCAAAAAATATGAGCTGGCAAAGACTTATTTTGATAGCATCAATGCAGCCGGACTGCCCAGGGAAAAGGAGCTCAATCAGAAGAAATCCGTTGCCAACGACCTGGCCCAACAATTCAAAGTGATCGCCCATGAAGACAGCCTGCAAAGGGTTGCTGGTTTGTCAGAAAAAGAAAGAGAAAACTACCTCCGGGAACTGGTGCGGAAACTCAGAAAAGAAAAAGGACTTTCGGATGAAGTCGATAACAAAACTGGCCTCACAAGTCCTAAAAACAATCTTTTGCAAGACAATACCAGCAGTCTTTTCCCAGCAGAACCCAAAAAAGGAGAATGGTATTTCAACAACCCTGCACTAAAAGCGCAAGGAGCCATTTCCTTCAAAAACAAATGGGGAGAAAGACCCAATGTTGACAATTGGAGAAGAAGTCAAGTCATCAGTGGCAACAAAGGCATCAATCAAAATCAGCAAGCGGAGAAAACAACAAGTGCTGAAGCAACTGTACCGACTGAACTCAGCGCAGAAGCCTTGTCAGAAAACCTTCCGCTCACACTGGAAAAACGAAACTTGTCCAACGAAAAAAGACATACTGCTTTCAGAACCCTTGCTGGTATCTACAAAGACAAATTGGGATTCTGCCGGGAATCAATCGATTGGAACGAAAAGCTGTTGAGTGAAAAACCTGATCATGCTGAATTGGAAAAAATTCTTTTTGACCTTTCTTACTGCTACAGCAAAATGGGCAACGAATCCAAAGCCGCATTTTATCAGGCAACGCTGCAGAAAAACTTTCCTGCCAGTAATTTTTCGGCCATCCTGAAAGATCCATTGGCCGCCTCCAAAAAAGCAGGCAAAGAAGAAGCGGTTGCAACAGAAAACTATTCCAGGATCTATGACCTTTTCCTTTCCGGTAAATTCAAAGAGGCCTTAGATGAAAAATCAAAAATTGAGAAAACATTCCCCGACACCCGCTGGACGCCTCAATTGCTCTACATAGCTTCTGTTTACTATATTAAAAACAGACAAGATAGTTTGGCAATAGCAACCCTGCAGCAGATACCTGCTCAGTTCCCCAATTCTCCATTGGCAGAAAAAGCGGGACTGCTGGCGGATGTGGTCAATCGCCGCGAGTCGATCGAAAACGAACTTCGCTCCATGACCGTTGTCCGGCAAAAGGAGGATAGCATCGACTAAAACGGGCAACCTGCCAAAACCCCGTATTGACAGTGCGGCACTAACCAAGGCTCCTGCAGTTACGGAAACAAAAAACGGATATTCTTTTGCTGCATCGGACCCCCATGCTGTCTTGATGCTTTTGTACAATGTAGATCCGGTATTTGTAAATGAAGCCAAAAGAGCCTTGACGAGATACAATGGGGATCGTTTTGCTGCTGCGAAATTGAACATCCAGGACAACCAGATCGGAACAACACCTTTTATTTTGATCAGCGTGTTTGCCAATGCGAATGATGCGCTGACCTATATCGAAAAAACAGCACCCATTGCCAGCAAAGAGATCTTCCCCTGGCTGACACCTGATAAATACAAATTCCTCATCATTTCACCTGATAACATCAAAAGAGTGTTGGAGGAAAAGGCGGTAGAAGCCTACCTGCAATTCATTCGCAGCCAATTGCCCGGAAAATTTTAAGGTTTCCTTTCCCTTTATGACAAGGCTTTTCTTTAGTTTTACTGCATGTCGATCAATGCTAAAAAAAATCCTGAAATGTCCAAGCCCGTCAGGATATTCTGGAAGATTTTTTTATATGGATGGGGAGCCTTTTTCCTCTTGGTATTGCTGATCTATGTGGGACTCTTTGGCAAACTTCC
>RFVQ01000010.1 GCA_009922495.1 Chitinophagia bacterium | reverse complement strand
CCACAACCCACAACCCACAACCCACAACCCACAACCCACAACCCACAACTCACAACCTACAACCCACAACCTACAACCCATTCCAAACAGGTTTTCCCTGGATCTTTTTCACCAGATACATGATTCCGGCGAAGAGGAAGAAGAAGGGTCCTGTTAGCCCGAGAATCGAAATCCACTTTCCTTTGTAGAACTGCTGCATGGGTCGCTTCAAGCGTTCTGCGATGAGGTACATGGCAGGAACAATCAACAGCGTCATGAAGAAGGCGAACATCAGTCCCCATATGATGGTAAGCGACAAAGGTTTCCAGAAAACGGCATTGTCACCACCAAAGAAAATATGCGGATTCCAATCGGTGAACAAGGTTACGAAGTTGATGTTGAAACCAACTGCCAATGGGATCAGGGCCAGGATGGCTGCCAGTGCTGTGAGCAATACGGGCACGATACGGGTTTTGCCCGCCTCAATCACCGCATCGCGAACTTTCATTCCCCTTGAACGAAGCTCATCTGCAAATTCAATCACCAGGATACCATTCTTCACCACGATTCCGGAGAGTCCCACGATACCAATACCGGTGGTTACAGCAGCAAAGGTGGAGCGGGTGATGGCATACCCCAGCAGCACACCGATCAAGCTGAAAATAATCTCAGACAATACGATCATGGTTCTGCTGTAAGATCCAAATTGCAGGATCAGGATCAGCAGGATGAATCCAACTGCTATGAAGAGGGCATTGCCCAGGAAGCCCGCGGTTTCTTTCAACTGTTCTTCTTCACCGGTCTGGGCAATGGTGATGCCTTCAGGTTTTCCTTTGAAGTTGTTGATCTCTTTCAACAACTGTGCATTCACCGCTTGGGGCGTATAACCCTGTGAGGTGAGTACATTGGAGAAGATGGTGATCACGCGTTTTTGGTTCTTGCGTTTGATGCTGCCATAGGTATTGCTGATGTTGGATTTTACAACTGAGCTGATGGGTACTTGCTTGATCTGTCCTGTTGTGAAATCACGGTAGGTGATGCGCATGTTCAGCAATTCTGAAAGGGTCTTGCGTTGTGCGGCATCGTTGCGAACCACAATGTTGTATTCTTCTTCACCGATTTTCAGTTTGGAGATTTCTTTTCCGAACAAGGCGGTCCTGATTTCCATGCCTACCTGTCCCGTTGAAATGCCCTGCATCAAAGCCCTTTCCCTGTCGATGGTCAAGCCTACTTCCGGATTGGAGAAGTCCACATCTATCTTCAGTTCTTCCACACCGGGGATATTTTTATCACCCAGGTAATTGCGGAGGTTGATGGCGGTACTGGTGAGGTCTTCAAAGTTTTCACCCGAAACTTCGATGTTGATGGGAGAAGGGGTGGGCGGACCATTGCTTTCCTGTGTTACGCTGATCTCAGCGGCAGGAATTCCTTTGACATTTTCACGGATGGCATTCAGGTAAGCACTGGTACCTTTTCCATCTCTCTCTTCGAAGGGAACAAAGTTCACCTGGATACGTCCCAACTCAGGTCTGGTGCTGCGATCACCACTGTTGGGATCACTGGCCCCTACGGCTACGTTGGCGATCACACTTTCCACCAATGGATTTTTCTTTCCATTGTCCATGCCCAGTACTTTGTTGATCTTTGATTCCAATACCTTGACCACGGAGTCAGTGTATTCCAGATCAGTTCCTGCAGGCAGTTTGAGATAGACATATACTGTGTTGGGGTCACCTTGTGGGAAGAGCACGACCGGTACATTGCGCATGCCAAAGAATACAAAAGAGAAGATCAGCAAGGCAAAGGTTGCCAGCAACATTTTAACAGGCCTCCATCCGGTGGTGGTCCAGCGCAAGAGCTTCTCATAGCTGTTCATCATGGCGGGCAGCAATTTGTCCTGGAAAACCCTGATGGCATCGGTCAGCACATAGGCATTCAATACCATGAGTCCGGCAAAGAACAGCAGCAGGTTGCCAATGAAGCGGAATGATTCGCTGCCGCCTCCATATCCACCCAGGTCAAAAAGAACACCCACGGATACAAAGATCCAGAACAGGGGTTTCCTGAAAACATCTGATTTTTTCTTTTCTCCATGTTCCTCGTGTGCCATGAAATCCACGGCAAACACAGGGTTCATGATATAGGCAACGATAAGGGATGCAGTCAGCGTAAAGATCAACATCGTGGGGAGGTAGATCATGAACTTACCGATGATACCCGGCCAGAACAACAATGGGATGAATGGCGCAAGCGTTGTCAGCGTACCTGCCAGTACCGGAATGAATACTTCACCGGCTGCATATCTCGCTGCATCGACAGCACTGATCTTCCCTTTGCCTTGGACGAATATCCTATGGGTATTTTCAATCACCACGATCGCATCATCCACCACGATACCCAATCCAAAGAGGAGGGCAAAGAGAACGATGAAGTTGAGGGTTACATTGGATCCCACAATGAAATCCGCTGTGGGCAGGAAGATAAAGGCCAGGAACATGCTGAGGGGAACCGACAAGGCCACAAAGAATGAATTGGTGACTCCCATGAAGAACATGAGGATGATCATGACAAGGATGAAGCCGATCACAATGGAGTTGACCAGTTCTTCAAAAGCTGCAGAGGCCTTGATGCTGAGATCACCGGTGATGTTGATGTTCAGGTCCTTCGGGAAGACATCTTTTTGCATCTCCTTCACCAAGGCATTGATTTTTTCTGATGCATTGATCAGGTTTTCGCCGGAACGCTTGATGATGCTCAGGGTTACGACATTCTTCCCATTCAAGCGGGCATAGCTTTCTTTTTCCTTGATGGTGTCAGTGATATGCGCCAGGTCGCGCAGATAAAGCGGCGCACCGTAAATATTTTTAACGATCACATTGTTCAAATCCAATGAGGAATGGAACTGGCCGTTGAGTCGCAATGATCTTTTCTGTTCGCCTACTTCCAGCAAACCACCGGATATGTCTGCGTTCTCGCGTTGGATGGCTGCTTCAATATCACTGAACCCTACTTTCGCTGCTTCCATTTTGTAACGATCCACATTGATCTGGATCTCTCTTTCCGGTGCACCGATCACGTCGATCCTGCTGATTTCAGAGAGTTCTTCGATCTTGTCTTTCAATTGTTCGGCAAATTCACCCAGCTTCACGGCATCGTAGTCGCCACTCACGTTCACCGCCATGATGGGAAGTTCTGAGAGTGAGATCTCTTGCACTACGGGTTCCTGTGTCAGATCGTTGGGAAGGTCTTTTCGGGCCTTGTCAACTGCATCCCGCATTTTCTGCAGGGCTACATCTGTTTTTACGGAAGTACTGAACTCCACGATGATGGCAGAGAAATCCTGTAGGGAGTTGGAAGTGATCTTGTTGATCTTGACACCGGTGATGCCCTTCAATTGTTTTTCAATGGGGCGGGTCACGAGGCTTTCAATCTCTTTGGGTGAGTTGCCTACATAGACAGTTTGTACATATATGTTCGGGATCACCACATCGGGGAACTGTTCCTTGGGGAAGGATACAAAAAGTCCGATGCCCCAAATGCTGATGATGAGGGTGATCAGGTATACTGCTGTTTTGTTCTTGATGGCCCAGTCGGTTGGACCAAAAGTCTTGGGATTTTTCAGCAGTTTGAAGATGGGATTGCTGTTTGAAGCGTTGTCCATAATGCTTTGTTTGTGATGGTGCAGGATTCGGATTAATTACCGGTGCTGATGCGTTGACCGTCGTACAGACCCTGGTAGCCTTTGGTGATCAGTTGCTCACCGGCGTTCAGTCCGCTCATGACCTCGATCTTGTCGTCATAGAATTCGCCAATGGTCACAGGACGTTTTCTGGCAACAAGCTTTCCGTTTTCCGATACAGAAACATACACGTATTTTCCTTTTTCATCTGCCTGAACAGTTTCGACCGGAACCACGATGGCATTCTTCGCCGCATGATCCAGAATTTTCACAATGGAAACCTGGTTGGGCTTGATGGTAGACTTGCTGGGCACTTTGCTTTCGGCAGTAAAACTTCTTGAGCTCACATTGATGGTCTCACTGATCAGGTTGATGGTAGAATTGAAGGATTCGTTGATATCAGGAACGGTTATCACCACTGGCATTCCCTTTCTGATCTTGGCAATATAATTTTCAGGTACTTCCACTACGGCCTTCATAGAGCTGGGGTTGACGATGTTGATGCCGGCCATGGGTGATCCTACAAAGGTTTCCCCTACGCGGATGTTAACGGCTTCAACAATGCCCGATACTTCAGCCACAACCGATGTTGTGCTCAGTTGCTCTTTCACCAATGCGATTTGTTTTTCCAGGCTTTCTACATTGTTTTTGGCTGAGAGATATTGTACTTCTGTACCGATGCCTTCTTTCCAAAGGTTTTCTTGGCGGGTGAAAATATTTTTGGCAAAGGCCAGCTGGCTCTCTACCTGTTTCATGTTCTGCTGAACAATTCCGTCTTCCAGTTTCATCAGCAGTTGTCCTTTTTTCACATTGTCACCAGGTTTGACAAAAATTGATTTCACTTGTCCGCCCATCCCTCTAGGGGTTACATAGTAGACATTTTCTGTGGTGATCTTGCCTTGCAGTTCAATGTAGTGGGCGAAATCCTGTGTGGCGATGGCGGTGATTTCCACTAACTTGGATTTTTCAGCACCTGCGGATCCGTCCATTTTCTTGATCTCTTCTTCCAGCGCAGTGATTTTAGCAGCGATGGCATCACGTTCTTTGGTCAGCTTTTCGAGTTCGGTCTTCTTGGCAGAAAGGTCCTTGTTCTCTTCTTGGTTTCCTGAACAGGCTGCCATGGTGAACAGCATGCAGATCATCAGTAACTTTTTCATATCAGTGGTTTGTGCTTTTGTGTGAATTAAATTTTACCCAATGCCCTCATGTAAGGAAATTCTTGCATTGATGGCATCGAACAATGACTGGAAATAATTGGATTCTGCCATTTCCAGATCGCTTTGCGTTTGGAGCAATTCGAAACTGGATCCGAGTCCCTGTTCATATTTCTTCTTGGTGGTTTGGTAGACCTTTTCCGCCAGCTGAACATTTCTCTCCTGAATGTCCAGGTTTGACAAGGCATTGCCCAAGAGGGTACTGGCTGCTTTCAGTTGCAGATCGATCGCCCTTTGAAGGTTTTCGATGGTATTGTCTGTTTTTTCCAGGTTCAGACGGGCTTGTTTCAGTCGCTGTGCTTTTTGTCCCGCATCAAAGATGGGAACGCTCATGTTGATGCCCATGACGGAAGTCTTGAACCATTTGTCGGAGAAATTGAACAGGTTGAAAGATTGTCCCAATGCATTCTTGCTGTAATTCCAATAGGTGGCAATGGTGGGGATATAGGACAACTTGTTGCGCCTGATATCCAATCCCTGAAGATCTTTCACCACATTGAGCATTTGTATTTCTTTTCTGTCTGCATACTTGAAGTTGGCAATGTCCAGAATGTCTTTTTTGACCATCTCCATCGAAAGGGTGTCTTTCAGTTCCAGGGTATCTTTCTGTTCGATGGCCAATGCGAATTTGAGAGAGGCTTTTCCAATGCCCACCAGTTGTTCTATCTGGTTGGTGGAGGTGACCAGGTTGTTCAACGCAACCTGTGTTTTATCCATGTCGAGCCGTTCCGCAAATCCATTCTTGAACAGTTTCTCCTGATCATCTTTTAGTTTTTTCAACCGAACGATGCTTTGTTTGAGGTAGTTCATTCTCTTTTCTGCAATGAGTACGCTATAATAGGAGCGCATCACGTTGCTTTTCACAGAGTCTTCCATGACGCGAATGTTGGCTTCTGTCAGGTCTACAGCCTTTTTTCTGGCAGAGATGGCAATGAAGAGGTCTGGTTGGAAAAGCAATTGCTGGAATTGGACGCCGGCGGATGACTGCCAGGGTACGCCAAACTGGGCCGGAAAGAATTGGGGGGGATTGTTGGGTCTGGTAATGGGGCTACCTGCACCGTTTTTCACACCATTGTCTACCAGCACCTGGTAAACGGAGGGTGAGATGAAGTCTGGCAACAGGGTCACCGGAATGCTGAAGAAATGTTGTGAGGACACGGTACCATTGACCTGTGGGAAGGCTTGTCCAATGTACTCCCTGTTTTTGGCGATCTGCAGTTCACGGTCGATCTGCAGGTTTTTCAGTTCGGTTACATTCTTCAAGGCCAGGTCCACTGCTTCTTGTGCAGACAGCTTGTATTTCTGTTGTGCTGAAAGCTGTGATGTTTGCAGCATGAGCAGTCCAGATAAAATAAAACACCAACGTATCATGTGTACTTGTTTATTGTGCATGTCAGTTTTTTGACTTGTTTTTATATTGTTCGATGAGGGCAAATCCTTTTTCCGTTGCAACACCGTAAAGAAAATTTTCAATGATCGCAATGCTTACTTCAACGAGGTTGTAGCGATTGGTGGGGTAGACTTCTACATTGAAAGCGATTTCCAGGGATTCCAGTCTGAACCTGGAAAGGATGTCCACATTGATGTCGGCCCGGTACAATCCTTCTGCTATGCCTCTTTTGAGGTTGTTGGAAATCATCTCCAGGGTGAACTGGTATTTGTGGTCTTTGAATTTGTTGAAGGCACTGAGGTGGAACTTTTGAAGGTCGAACAGCACCACCGGGTTCATGCTGGTGAAATGTTTGACCAGCATTTCCATGGTCTTGATCACTTCCTGTATGGCATTGTCCGACTGCAAACAGCAATCCATGGTTTCGGCCTGCATACCGGATATCTGCCCCTGTAGCACCATGTCCACCAATTCATCCTTGTCTGCCACATGCTGGTAGAGTGTTTTTTTGGAAATGGCCAGGTGCGAACAAATATCATCCATGGAAACCGAGCGGATGCCCAGCTTCAAAAAGAGGTTTTTGGCCTGTTCGATGATGCGTTCTTTTGTTTCCATGTCCTTTTCGCGCCGCAAAACTATGGAAACTTATAATGTGAAAAAAGTTTCCGTTGAGTTTTATCCGGAAAAATGTTGAACGGTATATAATGCGGATAAAACATGGTTTTTGGGCTGTTTTTCTATGAAATCATGGCGATTTTCTCGATTTTTGGCCCCGAATTGCCATTATATTTGCTTCAAACCCACGCATGAAACCCTTCAAATTCGGCCGGCTCATCACTTATTTTTTCCAGGGAATGGTCATTTTGGCCCCCATCGTGATCACCGCCTGGACGGTCATCACCCTTTTCAACCTGATTGATGGGATCCTTCCGAACTTGCTCCATGTATTGGTTCCGGACCTGGTTAAATTGGATCCCAGTGGCAATCCTGAGAAAATACCAGGACTTGGTTTTTTGGTTGTTGTACTGTTGCTTTTGGTCGTGGGGTATATTTCCTCCTCGTTTATTGTATCCAAATTGGTACAATGGTTCGATGCTGTTCTGGAAAAAACACCGGGGGTAAAGATCATCTATACAACCGTCAAGGATTTCTTTGAAGCCTTTGCCGGCAACAAAAGAAAATTCACACAGCCCGTGTTGGTCAGCATTGAAGCGACTGATGTTTGGCGGATAGGCTTTATCACGCACGATGACCTTTCAGAGTTCGACCTCGCTGAACATGTATCGGTCTATGTACCCCATTCCTATGCCTTTTCAGGAATTACTTACCTCGTGAAACGCGATCGCATCCGATTGTTGAATAACTGTAAACATTGGACCCGGTAGTGTAAAGAAATGGAATGGTGATGAAATGGATGGATGAGATGCGCAGGTATTTTCTCTTGTTTTTTCTGTTGGTTTTTTTTGCGCTGCCTGCCGGGAGCTGGGGTTTCTTTGGACACCGGCATATCAATTACCATGCGGTCTTTCTTTTACCGCCTGAGATGATCGGCTTTTACAAAGCCAATATCCGTTACCTGGCTGATCATGCCATCGATCCAGACAAAAGAAGATATGCTGTAATGGAGGAAGCACCGCGGCACTATATCGACATGGATCATTATGACAACAATGTTCAGACGCTGCCCATGAAATGGGAAGAGGCTGTTGCTAAATACAGTGAAGATTCACTTCAGGCCCATGGCATTGCTCCCTGGTGGATCATGGTCATGCAAGGCCGATTGAAAAAAGCATTTGAGGCGCGGGATCCCAACATGATCCTCAAAACATCGGCAGACATCGGACATTATATTGCCGATGTGCATGTGCCCTTGCATGCCAGCAGCAACCACAACGGACAAAAAACAGAGCAACATGGTATTCATGGTTTTTGGGAGAGTCGCTTGCCGGAATTGTATGCAGAAAAAGAATACGATCTGTTGATTGGGAAGGCGGGATACCTGGTCAATCCCTCCCAATGGATTTGGCAACGGGTTCAGGAGAGTGCTCATGCTGCAGATTCTGTGTTGAAGATAGAAAAGCAGCTTTCCCACCGCATCCCTTCCGACCAGCGATTCTCTTATGAATTGCGGAATGGGATGGTCATGCGACAGTATTCCTCCACATACGCTCACCAATATCATCGGAAACTCAATGGCATGGTCGAAAGAAGGATGCGATCCGCTATCCATGGTGTTGCATCCTTCTGGCTGAGTGCTTGGATCGATGCCGGTCAGCCTGATCTCGATCAACTGAAGGCTTCTGCAAAATGAGTATATTTGCGAGCTGCCATCCCACCCGGTAATCAATCATCTCATGAAGCACAATTTCAATGCAGGGCCCAGCATTCTTCCCAGGGTAGTTTTTGAAGAAGCCAGCAGGGCGATACTGGATTTCAATGGCACTGGTCTTTCCATCTTGGAGATCGGTCATCGTACCCCACTCTTCGAGGCGGTTTTGCAGGAAGCTGTTTCATTGGTAAAGGAATTGATGCAATTGAAGGAAGACAAAGAAGTGCTTTTTCTGCATGGGGGGGCTTCTACCCAGTTTTTCCAATTGCCCATGAATTTCCTTAGCAAGGAAACAACGGCTGCCTACCTGGATGCAGGTGTTTGGGGATCAAAAGCCATCAAAGAGGCAAAACTCTTTGGCAATGTCAAGGTAGTGGCCAGTTCCAAGGAAACCCATTACGATCGCATACCGGATTCCTATTCGGTTCCGGATGATGCCGTGTATTTTCACTATACCACCAACAATACCATCGAGGGTACCCAGATGCATGCCATCCCGGCCGTCAACATTCCGTTGGTGGCGGACATGAGCAGCGATATCCTGAGCAGAGAAATGGATTTCAACCGATTTGATTTCATCTATGCCGGTGCACAAAAGAATATTGGTGCAGCGGGTGTCAACTTGGTGGTTGCCAACAAAGGTTTTTTGGAGAAGGGCAATACAGGAATTCCTTCCATGATGGAATATCGCCAACATGTGGCCAATGGTTCCATGCTCAATACCCCCCCGGTGTTTGCCATTTATGTTTGTCTGTTGACACTCCGTTGGTTGAAATCCATTGGGGGTGTGGCAGCCATGGAAAAGATCAATGACCAGAAAGCAAGCTTGTTGTACAATACCCTGGAATCGCTTCCGATCTTTCATCTGCCGGTTGCCCCCCAAGACCGCAGCCTGATGAATGCTGTTTTCACGATGAAAGATCCTGATCTGGAAGCCTCTTTTTTGCAAGCCTGTAAAGAGGAAGGCATGGTGGGAGTTAAGGGACACCGCAGTGTGGGTGGATTCAGGATATCCCTCTACAATGCCCTTCCCCTGAGCAGTGTGGAAACCCTCACAGCCCTCATGAAACATTTTGCAAGCAAACACGGATAAAAAAATTTATGGCTACCATTTCTCCTTTCAAAGCAGTGCGACCAACGTCTTCATACGCCCTTCAGGTTGCCTCTCCTCCCTATGATGTATTGTCCAGCCAGGAAGCAAGAGATGCAGTGGCCGGCAATCCATACTCCTTCCTGCATGTAACCAAATCAGAAGTAGACATGCCTGCGGATCTTAGCATTTATGATGTGACGGTTTATGAAAAGGCGAAGTCGAATTTGGCTGACATGCTGCAAAAAGGCATCCTCTTGCAGGAAGAGAAAGCCTGTTACTATATCTATGAACTCACAATGGATGGCATTTCACAAACAGGTTTGGTATGCTGTTCTTCTGTGGATGATTATGAAAATGACATCATCAAGAAACATGAATATACGCGTCCTGAAAAAGAACAGGATCGCATCAACCATATTGCCATTTCAGGTGCACAGACCGGAAATGTATTTCTTGCCTACCGCAATGTAGCGGCGATGGACAAGTTGATCGGCGAATGGAAAACAAATCATGCGCCGGTATATGACTTCAAGGCAGATGATGGCATCCTGCACCGCATTTGGGTAGTGGACGAAGATAAAACCGTGAGCACCATCACTGCTACCTTTGCCCATGAAGTGCCTTGCACTTACATTGCAGACGGACACCACCGTGCAGCCAGTGCAGCCAAAGTGAGAAAATCTTTGGGCGACAAAGCAGGTCCTGAAGCCAATGGATTTTTGACCACTTTGTTTCCGGCGGATGAACTGAGGATATTGCCTTATAACCGTGTCATCAAGGATCTCAACGGCATGACGCCAGAAGATCTGATCAGTGCCCTTCAGGATGATTTCATGATCTCCTCAGAAGAAGAGGCGGTCGATCCCAAGGAACTCCATGAATTTGGTATGTACCTTGAAGGCAAGTGGTATCATCTTACTGCTATCAAAGGAACCTATACCGATGATCCGATCGGGGTGTTGGATGTAACCATTCTCTCCAACAATGTGTTGGAAAAATTACTGGGAATTGCAGATCAACGAACCGACAAGAGAATTGATTTTGTAGGCGGTATCAGGGGCTTGAAGGAGCTCGAGAAACGTGTGGATAGTGGAGAGATGAAGTTGGCTTTCAGCTTTCATCCCGTTACCATTCACCAGTTGTTTGACATAGCCGATAGCGGCAATGTAATGCCTCCCAAAAGCACTTGGTTTGAACCCAAATTGAGGGATGGTCTGTTGACGCATTTGATTTGAAAAACTGAAATTGCAACATGCTTAGGAGTTTGACAGGGTTGTTTTTACTGTTGGCATCCTCTCCTCTCATGGCACAGCAGACTGTGCAACAATTGAGGGAGACAGCCATTTCATTTCAGCGACAGGAAGACTATAGCAACACCATGATGGTGCTTTCAAAGGCATTGGAGTTGGAGCCCAATAATCTTACCCTCAACAAGGATGTTGCCTTCACCTATTACCTGGGTGGAGATTTTAAACGAGCGGCTGAAAGGATACTTCCATTGACCGACCGTGAAGATGCAGATGTTCAGGTATTCCAAATTGCCGGTAATATTTTCCAAGCGCTTGAAGAGAACAAGACCTGTGAGAAGATCTACAAAAAGGGACTGAAAAAATTCAACAACAGTGGTCCCCTTTACAGCGAATATGGTGAATTGCTCTGGGAGATGAAGCGCCCCCCTGAAGCCATTGCCCAATGGGAGGCGGGCATCAACCTTGATCCTTCTTATTCTGGAAACTACTATCATGCAGCCAAGTTTTATTATGCTGCAGCCGACAAGGCCAGAAGCCTTGTTTATGGAGAGATCTTTGTGAACCTGGAAAGTTATTCGGTCCGCACCGCCGAAATCAAAATACTCTTGCTGGAGTCTTACAAGAGAATCTTCATGGCCAATGATCCCAAAGCGTTCTATATCAAACCCACCACAGCCTTTGAGAAATTGTTCTTGGAGGTGATGAACCGACAATCTGCACTTGCACTCAGGGGCATCACCACAGATAATTTGCTCACGATCCGATCCCGTTTTGTTTTGGATTGGTTCAACCTTACCGCGGGTAAATTTCCCCACCAGCTTTTTGATCATATGCAATACCTCATGCGGGAAGGCATGTTTGAGGCCTACAACCAATGGCTTTTTGGCGCAAGTACTGAGCCCAACGCTTTTCAATGGTGGATCAATAACAACAAGGAGCAGTATAGCCGGTACGTTGATTACCAGCGAAACAAACTATTTCGCATGCCAGCCAATCAGCATTATTTCTGATCAGCGAAACCACAAAGATCAGCAGTAGATCTTATCGATCAGATCCCCATACTTTTCCATGATCACCTTTCGTTTGAGTTTCAGGGTTGGGGTAAGTTCTCCGCCATTGATGGTCCACTCTGTATTCAACAATTCAAATTTCTTGACTTGCTCTACGGGGTTGAACAGCGGATTGTATTTTTCAATGATCTGTTTGTAGTGTTCGATCACTTTGGGATTGCGCAGCATCTGCTCGTTTGAGCTCGTATCAATCCCATTGTTGGTACACCAGGTACTGAGGTTGGGGAAAGACGGCACAATAAGGGCAGCTGTGAATTTTCTTTCTGCACCCACCACCATCATTTGTTCAATGAAAGGCGATTCCTTCATTTTATTTTCGATGGGTTGGGGAGCTACATACTTTCCTCCACTGGTTTTGAAGATCTCTTTCTTTCTGTCGGTTATCTTCAGAAAATCGCCTTCTGTCCATATCCCGATATCACCGGTATGGAACCAGCCTTCGGCGTCGATGCATTACGGTTCCAAATCTTCTGCCGTCTTCATCATATCGGTTCACAGAAATGACAGGAGATGTTTCAGTCAGACCATATCCCTCCATGATGGTGATCTTACCGGCAGTGAAGACACGGAGAAGCCTGACCTGACAGGCAGCCGCTCCGGTAACGATCGCTCTTACATTTCCACCCAATGCTTCGCGCCATTTGGAAAATATCAGTTTGTTGGCGATCGCCAGTTGCAGTTTGTAGAGTGGGCTCATTTTTTTACCCACTTCAAATTTGCTGCCAACGCCCACTGCCCAAAAGAATAGATTCTTTTTGATGCCGGTGAGTTCTTTTCCTTTGGCCATGATCTTCTCATATACTTTCTCCAGCAACCTGGGTACGGTGGAAAAGAGGGATGGTTTGACTTCCTTGAGGTTGTCACCGATCGTATCCAGGCTTTCAGCATAGTAGATGGAAACGCCCCGGTACATGTAAATGTAGCTAACCACTTTCTCGAAAATATGGTTCAGTGGCAGGAACGATAAAGACTTGTCGTACCTGATGTATAGATGATGGTTGCCAGTTCCTTGCTGTCGATTCTTGATTTGATATGCTTCAATTGCTCCTCTTCTTCCTTGGTGCCCATCCTCAGCAGGTCTTTCCAATGAAGCGCAGGTTGAATATCATTGAAGGTGTATACGGCCTGAACGGAGGGTGTTTTGGATCGAATGGATTGTACCTTTTCATAAAGATCCTGATCGCTCACAAAGACCAGTTTGACCGATGCATCGTTCAACACAAATTCCAGTTCATTCACACTGATGGTGGGGTAAATGGGAGCGAGTACGGCACCACACTGTTGAACAGCCATGTCCAATATCAACCATTCGGGACGGTTGTTGGAAAGTACGGCAACCTTATCCCTTCCCTCTATCGTACCATCCTGATAGCCGATGCCCACATGCATGAGACCCATGCTGAGCTTGTCTACCAGGTCTTTTACTTTTTTGGTGCTGTATTTTCTCCAAACGCCATCTTCCTTGGCTGCGAACATGTCTTCCTGTGGAAATTGTTCCAATTGCCAATCGATGCAATCGAATAGTCTTGTAGGTGTCAAAGCAAATCGTTTTGGTTATGAAGCGAAAATGCTGAATTTATCGGCAAAAAGCTTTTTTGTTCAACCTTATCTGATCATGGCTGCCGGGATATCTTTTTTCAGCAGGTTCTGATAAATGAAGGCATTGTTCTCATTGGTGGAATGCAGGTTCTGGTTACCGCCCCAGCCATGTCTACCTCCCGGATAGAGCATGAACTCAAAATGTTTTTTGCTGTCTTGCAGTTTCCTGATCAGCTGCAGGCTGTTCTGCATGTGAACATTGTCGTCCATGGTTCCATGATAGATGCGCAGCAAGCCTTTGTATTTGTCGGCATAGGTCATTACGGATCCTGCGGCATAGCCATCCGGATTCTCTGCGGGAGTATCCATGAAACGCTCTGTATAGTGGCTGTCATAGAGTTTCCAGTCGGTAACACTTCCACCGGCGAGTCCATGGGTGAAGTATCCGGCGCCCGCCGTCAATGCCATGCTGGTCATATAACCACCATAACTGAATCCTGCGATGCCCACGCGGGTAGAGTCGGCTCCATGTTCACGCAACCATTTGACGATGGTGATCCAATCTTTTAGCTCCCACTTGCCCAGGCTGCGGTGCATGTAGTTGACACCAGCCTTTCCAAAATGTCCGCTGGCACGGTGATCCATGGCAACCTGTATCAGTCCCTCTTTTGCCCACCATTGGGTTTGTCCGTTGAACTGCCATCCATCCCTCACGGTGCCGGCGTTGGGGCCACCGTAGATGTTGATCATCACGGGATATTTTTTGGAAGGATCGTAGTTCAGTGGCCAGGTGATGCGGATGGGAAGCTGAAACACCCCGTCTTCGGATGGGATGCGGATGATCTCGGTTTTGGCCAGATCATAGTTGTCAAAATCTGCTCCTTTGCTGTCACCCAACTCCATGAGGAGCTTGCCTTTGTTGTTCAGCAAAGCAAGTTTGTCGGGTGAACCGGCATTGGAATAGCGGGTAACAAAATAAGTGCCGTTGGGGGATAGGATTGTGTTGTGGGTAAAGTCACCAAAGGTGAGACGCTGTTGGTTCTTGCCATCAAGCCCTACCCGATAGAGATCTGTTCTGGTTGAGTTCTCTTGTCGGGATGTGAAGTAAACAATGTTCTTGGCAGTATCGATGTGTACGATATTGGTACTCCAGTTGTTTCCGGATGTGATGGCATTGCGCAAGCTGCCATCGGCATTGTGCCAGTAGAGTTGCTCCCAACCATCTTTGTCACTTTGCAGGATAAATCCTTTGTTGCCATGCAGAAATTGAATCCTGCCACCCTGGTCATCCAGGTCGATCCATGTTTTTTGCTGTTCGCTGTACAACGGTTTTTTACTGCCGGATGTTGGATCTACTGCATAGACGATGAGTTGGTCTTGTCCGCGGTTCATCCATTGTACCAGCAATGTTTTTCCATCGGGTGTCCAATAGGGCATGCCAAAGTATTGGTCGTCTTGGTCATTGAAATCAGCCCAGGTGATCTTTCCTCCTTCTGCAGCTGTGATGCCAATCTTCACAGTAGGATTGGGATCTCCTGCCTTGGGATAGCGGGTATTTTCAGCATAGCCATGCTGACCGGTTTCGCCATAGATAGGGAAGAGCGGAACTTTGGTGTCATCCATTCGCATGAAAACAATGTTGCGGCTGTCGGGGCTCCACCAGAAGGATTTGTAACGGGTTGGTCTACCAAGGATCTCCTCAAAATACACCCAGCTGGCATAACCATTGAGGATGAGATCAGTGCCATCGCTGGTGATGCGGTATTCCTTTCCTGAACCAATATGGACCGTATAGAGATCGTTCTTGCGTGTGAAGGCCACCCACTCTTTATCGGGGGACAGTGTTGGATTCACCTCTGTTTCAGGAGTCTTGGTCAATTGTTTGGCTGATTGTCCGCTCACCGATACATACACATCATTGTCACGCACAAAAACACTGAGGGCAGGTCCTGATTCCTTGGGTACGAGATCGGTTGCTGTGACGGATGTTTTGCCCGTTTTGGCATCAATCACAAACATCTTTAGGGCAGAATCCGGATGCTCTTTCTTTTGGATCTGCAGGCGATTGTCATCGATCCATCCCATCACCCTGGGCAGGGTTCCGATGACACCCGATGATGCTCCGCGCAACATCTGTGCCTCTGTCAGTTGTTTTTTTTGTCCGTATACTGTTGCTGTCAGCAACAGGAGCATCAGCAGGTTTCTTTTTTTCATGGCAATTGTTTTGGTCTTGGAGGCAGCAGGTTTAATCTCTGTAATTCAAGGCAGGTTTTCTATTTCCCAACAGGGCTTCGTATTTGTAATCTCCTTTCATCTTTTGGAACTCGTCCTTGGACTGTTGGATCAAGGCAGGGTTGGTGAACAGATCAATCGCTGTCAGGGCCATGGTTTTGGCAGCCACGAGCATGCCCTTGGTTCCGATCTCGGTTCCGCCACAGGCAACGGCTTGCCAGCTATGGGCGGGTGTGCCCGGGGCCCAGGTGGCAGCCCTCAAACCTACTGTTGGCAGGGCATAGCTTACATCTCCCACATCGGTAGATCCTCCACCTGCATCCATCTCTATCTTGAGGGGCTTTATGCTGTCAGCTGATTCAATGGCAGGAGCCTTGTAAGCAAAGCTCGATTGAATTTTGGCAGCGAAGGCTTTTTCCTCTTCAGTATACTTCACGCCGCCCACGCGTTCCAGGTTTTTCTGCATGGCCTCACCCAGTGTTCTGTTCAACAGCAGATCGTGGGTGCCACCGATGATCTCATAATCCATTTTGGTTTCTGTTCCCAGTGCAGCTGCTTTTGCAGCCGTTACCACGCGTTCAAAAATCTGTTTTACCTGATCGCGTTTGGGATGACGAACATAATAGTATACTTCAGCAAAATCAGGTACCACGTTGGGGGCCTTGCCGCCATTGGTGATCACATAATGGATCCTTGTTTCCTGTGGGATGTGTTCGCGCATGAGGTTGACCATGTAGTTCATGGATTCTACTGCATCCAGTGAAGACCTTCCTCTTTCAGGGGCACCTGCCGCATGGGCAGAGAGTCCGTAAAACCTAAACTTGGCAGAACTGTTGGCCAATGCACTGGTCATGGTCACGCCATTGCCATCACCAGGATGCCAATGAATGGCCACATCCACATTGTTGAAGAGGCCTGCACGAACCATGTATACTTTTCCGGAGCCACCTTCTTCAGCGGGACAACCATATACTTTGATGGTACCGGTCAGTTTTTTTTCTTCGATCAGTTTTTTGATGGAGACCCCGGCTGCTACAGAAGCTGCGCCAAAAAGATGGTGTCCACAGCCATGTCCACCGGCCTGTCCAGCGATGGGTTTTTTCTCAGGAACGGCCTCTTGTGCCAATCCGGGCAGGGCATCAAATTCAGCCAGGATACCGATCACAGGCGAACCGCTGCCATAGGTGGCCACAAAGGCTGTGGGGATATCGGCTACTCCTGTCTCTACAGTGAAACCTTCTTTTCTCAGGGTTTCCTGCAACAGGGCAGAGCTCTTCACTTCCTTGTATCCCAGTTCTGCATTTTTCCAGATCTGCAGGGAGATATCCTTGTATTGTCCGTAGGATGCCTGCAAGGCCGATAAGGTTTCATTCTTGAGCGGTTCATTGGAGGGAGCTGCCGGAGCTTTTTTCTTTTGCGCTTGTGCGTTGGTTGCGATCACTGAAATCACCGCAACCATGATCAGAAGTCTTGTCTTCATTTCTGCCTTTTTAGGCTCACAATTTAACGGCTTATCCTTACATTTATGGGAGGCTGGCACTATATTTTTACCGGCCCATTTACAAAGCTTCAAAATACCACCATGATCAAGAACCGGTTCAACTTATTGGCAGTGCTTGTGCTGCTTTTCATCATCCCTGCTGCATTTGCTCAAACCATCCGCAACAATGCCGGTTCCGGTCGCGTGGCGGCCTTCAAGGCGCATGAAGTTTTGCGAAATACATCCCCTTATAAGTCAATGCAGTGGCGCAATGTAGGACCCGATTTGATCAGCGGTCGCGTTACAGAAGTGGCCGGCATCCCTGGAAACAAAAATATCATCTATGCTTCCTTTGCTACGGGTGGTTTCTGGAAAACCACCGATGCTGGAGAGAACTGGGTACCCTTGACCGATAAGCTGGGAACCTTGTCGATAGGAGCCTTTGCTTTGGCGCCCTCCAATCCTGATATCATCTATCTCGGCACCGGAGAAGCCAATATTTTCCGTGCTTCTTTGCCGGGCATGGGAGCCTATAAATCAACTGACGGGGGCAAGACCTGGTCTTCCATCGGACTCATCAATACCGGTACCATCGCACGCATCCTGGTTCATCCCAAAGATCCCAATGTGGCCTTTGTTTCAGCAGGAGGCAATGAGTGGAGCTACAACAATGACCGTGGTGTGTTCAAGACCATTGATGGCGGCAAGACCTGGAACAAGGTTTTGGGTTCAGACGAAAAGACCGGGGCAGTGGACATGGTGATGGATCCCACCAATCCTGATCTGATCATCGTATCCACCTGGAACCGCATCCGCAGGCGTTGGAGTGATCCGGTACCCGAGGATGGAGACAATCTCTACAAAACGACAGATGGTGGAAAGAGCTGGCGCAAACTGACAGCAGGACTTCCTGAAACAAAATATACCGGTCGCGTTGGATTGTCTTTTTCAAAAAGCAACCCCAATGTGGTCTATGCGTATGTAGACAACCATACTCCCAAGCGGGATCCCAAGCCAGGCGAATTGGATCCTTATGGAAGGCCTATTCAAGTGATCCCCTTTGGTGTGGCCTTGTGGATCGATCCCACCAATAGCCAGTACATCATCAATGGCAATGATGGTGGTGTGGTGTTGTCTTACAACGGAGGAGCCAAATGGAAGAATTTCTTCCGCAAGATCCCTACCACCCAATTCTACAACATCACATACGACATGAAGCAGCCTTACAATATTGTAGGTTCTGTGCAGGATGAGGGAAGTTTCATGGGCAGCATCAAAAACACTTTCGGCAAAAAACCGGAAGGGATCATGGCATGGGACGATGCACCGGGTGGAGAAGGCACCATCATCGCCATGGATCCCAAGGATTCCGATATCATGTATGCCAGTACTTTTTACGGCAGGCTCACCAGGAGTGATCTGCGCATGCCCAAAACAGCATGGGGAAAGAAGCCGCATCCGGATTCCATTCGCACCCGCGATATCTTCCCGAAGAAAGCCGATGATGAAGAGGTTCATCGCGGTGAATGGCTGGCCTATACCCTGATTTCTCCGCATGACAACAAAACCATCTATCATGGTTTTCAATATTTGTTCGAATCCAACGACGGTGGCAATACCTGGAAGCGCATCAGTGATGACCTGACTTACAATGATAAAAGCAGAATGGGTCGCACGCCTTATGCCATCAATCACCAGGCCATCACCGCCATCGATGAATCTCCTTTGAAGAAAGGTTTGTTGTATGCCGGTACCGATGATGGAAGGGTATGGAGAAGAGCCAGTGCAGAGGGAAAGTTTGAAGCAGTCATGACAGGCATTCCACAGAATGCCCATGTGTCTCGTTTGGTGGCCTCTGCTTTCAAGGAGGGCCGCGTGTATCTTAGTTTGAGCAACAGAAGGGAGGATGACGACAAGCCTTATGTATTTGTCTCAGAGGATAAAGGAACTACCTGGAAAAGCATAGCAGCCAACCTGCCTGCTTCACCTGTCAACGTAATCCGTGAAGACAACAAGAATCCCAACATTCTTTATTGCGGAACGGACATGGGAATTTATGTCAGTACCGACAGGGGGGTAAGCTGGAAGTCGCTACAGGCCAATCTTCCTTCCACTGTTTCAGTGAATGATCTGTTCATCCATCCGCGTGACAGGAACCTGGTGATTGCTACCTATGGAAGGGGGGTGTATGTGATGGACAATATCAGTGGGATCAAATAGGGATCATTCCTTGACCCTGATCACACTGTTGGTCACTTTGAAGATCTCAAAGGTCTTGAAGTCTTGCGGAGCCGACAATCCTTCACCGTACATGATCATGTCGGGGGTATGAATGCGAACCGGTTTTTGGGTATGAAACCTGCCCAATGACTGGTCCCAAGTCAACTCTTTGCAGAAAAGGGTATCTCCTTTGATGTTGTAGACACGGATGCTGTCGTCAAGAAAGATAAAGTTACGGGTCTCGTAATAGGTGGCAAAACCCGCATCCAGCTTGCTTTCTATCAGCATTGTGGAATCATAAAAATCAACATGCAGTGTTTTGGGAAGTTCTACCCTTGAGCTGGTATCCTGGTAACGCAGCATCAGGGGTGCCGTCAATTTGGCCTTCATCTTACCCCCCTGGCTCATGAAACTTTCGATGTTGATGGCTTCGTCTACACCGAGTTTTTTGTTGAAGAGGGCGTTGACTTTTTTTTCATCATTCTCGCAGGAAAGAACGAGCAAGGAAGCAAGCAGTATGAAGCAGTTCCTTCGCACGGAACGGGGGTTATTGGTATTTCGGTTTGTTGAACCAGATATCACTGAGGTTCAGCCCCAGGGAAAGCCTGAAGATGTTTTCACGGATCTCATTCGATTTGTTGCCGCGTGAACCAATTTCAAAGGCGGTGTTGATGATGGTATATTGGTTGGTATAGACATTCCTTCTAACAGGTAAACCAAATCCGAAGCTGAAACCGCTTTGGGGCACATTGGTGCCGAGATTGAAAATGTCCGGCCCGAAGGATGCCCCCAATCGATAGGCTACTCTTTTCCAATAATTATCGGATTTAAAATCCGGAATGATTTGTCCTCCCAAGCGGGCTGTCCAGTTGTTTTGCAATTTATCCCCCACCCCATAGTATCGGTAGGCCGACCATTCGGCCATTCCCAATTCTGCACCAAACTGCCAGGTATTTTCATGCTCAACGATAAAGCCTGCGCCCCAGGTGGTTGGGTAAAGAATGGAGCCTTTTTGGTCCTGGCCAGTATAGATGCTGTCAACTGTTGTCAATCCGGCACTGGAGCTGTATTCAACTGTTCTCCTGGAAAGATTGCGGGTAGCATTCAACTTGGTTTCCAGATTACCATGGGCCCCTAATTTAAGAGTGGTTTTGCTGCTCAATTTGATTTTGTACTGAATACCAGCATTGAAGAAGAGTCCGCCAAAACGGGTGGTATCCGATGCGTTGGCGGTTTTATAAATGAGGGTATCATTGATAAAAGCCAGTTGTGAGCTGTATTCCTTGTTACCGAACATGTAGCCGAAGTTGAAGCCGATGTTCAGGTTTTTGGTACCATAGGCCATGCCCGTGAAGGCCTGGTAAGTACCGCCATTTCCTACATAACTGTAGCGGGCACTGTCGATACCGGCCAGACGCGTGCGTTTGACGATCTCATAATTGATTCGGGTCACAGGGCGCAATCCCAGGTTCATTCCCCAGTTTCTTTTCTTTGAAAGGGGAAGACCCAATTGAAGATAAGATGGGATCAGGTAGGAGGAGTTGAATTTCCTGGGGGGATTGAGTGCCCTCAAGGTTCTGGAGGTATAATCCAATCCGATGTCAAGCGAAGTGATCTTCAGCTCAGCATAGGAAGCAGGATTGGTAAAATTAACGGTGGAATAATCACCAAAGGCAGAGGCTATACCGCCCATGGCACGGTTGAGATTGTTCTGTGCCGGAGTAAGGTCACCCAGTCCATAACGGGAGTAGGGGGAATTCTCCTGTGACCTTGTGTCAAGGGATGCAAGCGAAAGCATCAAAAGCATCAAAACGGCTGAAAAACAATTAGTTGTTGGTCTCACTGATCGCATACAATCCTTTGTAAAGTAAGTCGGGGTCTGCAAATATCCTGTTTTTAAGCAGTCGGGCAAAATAGGTGCAATCCCCCCCGGTTAAAACCACGTTAAAGTTCGCGTATTTTTTACTGTATTCTTCCACCATTCCTTCTATCTCCTTGGCCATTCCCAACACCACTCCACTCAGGATATTGGTTTTGGTATCGTATCCAACAAGCGGAAATTCCCATTCTTTTTCCACCAATGGGAGGAGTGCGGTATAGTCGCGCAAGGATTTCAGGCGCATTTCCATGCCGGGTGAGATGCCTCCGCCCAGGAACTGGTGGTACTTGTTGATGAAGTTGTAGGTGATGCAACTGCCCAGACCGATCACAAGGTTGTTTTTTTCAGGGTAAAAGTGAACGACCGCAGCGGCCAGGGCCAGCCTGTCTGCACCCATGGTTTCGGGTTTCCCCACCGGGACAGTGAAGTTCAGTTTGGACAAATGGTTGAGCAAATGAAAACGGGTTTTGGCACTCAGCAGTGCTTCAATCCTGGGATCATGTTTGATCACAGAGGAGAGAATAGCCTTCTCGGGGCGGTATTGATCCAGCAATTGACCGGTTTTCTCCACACCATCGTTCTCCAGCACATCGCTGTGCAGCAGTTTTCCATCTTCAAACAAAGCTGCCTTCATTCGGGTATTCCCAAGGTCGAGGCAAAGGGTTCTCATGCCGATCTGTTTTTACAAAGGTGGGGTAAATCAGCATAATGAGGTAATTTTACTGTCGGCATGAAGGAAACCATCATTCAGGAAGCATTGGCAGGGAATAAAAAAAGCATTGCCCGTTGTATTTCCCTGATTGAAAACAATGCGGAGGGAAACAGCGCCATCGCCGAGATTTCCCATCAGCCTTCTTCCATTCCCCTGATCGGTATTACGGGCCCCCCGGGTGCTGGCAAAAGCAGTCTCGTGGATGCGATGTTGGCGGTTTTTGCTAAGCAGAAATTGAAGGTTGCAGTAGTTTGTGTCGATCCTTCCTCTCCCTTTCATACAGGGGCCTTGTTGGGGGACAGGATCAGGATGAATCGCTGGCATGATCATGATGATTTTTTCATCAGGTCTCTTTCCAGCAGGGGAACTACCGGAGGTCTTCATCCCATGATCAAGGAGATTACCGGCTTTTTAAAACATTGTTCCTTTGATCTTGTTTTACTGGAAACGGTGGGAGTGGGGCAGTCAGAAGTGGATGTGGCAAAACTGGCCAACCTGAAGGTTTTGGTGCTGGTGCCGGAAGCGGGGGATGAGATCCAGTTCATGAAATCAGGCTTGATGGAAGTAGCGGATGTATTTGCGGTGAACAAGTCAGACCGGCCCGGTGCAGAATTGTTCGCCAAACGGCTGAGGATGATGGCGGGACACCGACCGGTCCTATTGGTTTCAGCGGTCAACCAGCAGGGTATTGAAGAATTGATCGCAGCATTCCCCGTTTCAAAAAAATAAAAAATCAAAATAGCATCATATGGAAGAAATGATCCCCAACGAAGGATTTCCAATCTCAGCAAAAGCAGAACCCTGTTGTGTCAAAGTGGAAGCAGGAAAGACCTATGCATGGTGTACCTGTGGACTCAGCGAGAAGCAACCCTTCTGCGATGGTAAACACAAGAAGATAGAAGGCAATCCCTATGCAAGCCTTAAGGTAACTTTTGAAGAAGAGAAGGAAGTATGGCTTTGCCAATGCAAGCAAACCAAGACGCCACCATTTTGTGATGGAAGCCATCGGAACATTGGGTAGAAGTTTTGAAGAACAGGCTTGTATACATACTGCTCTACGGATTCTCACTGATTCCCCTCAAGGGGCTGTATTTTATCAGTGATGTGCTGGCTTTTGTGGTATACCATTGGATCGGCTATCGAAAGAAAGTGGTGTTGTCAAACCTCGCTATTGTCTTTCCGGAGAAATCCGCCAAAGAAAGGACTGCGATCGCAAAGGCCTTTTACCGCAACTTCACGGACGCCATGCTGGAGTCCATCAAACTCATCAGTGCAGACAATGCACTGATCGATCGCATGTTTGTGTTTGATCCTGCGCTAATGAAGGTATTTGAGGGGACTGAAAAAAATATTCAGATCCATGCCTTGCACAATTTCAATTGGGAGATTGTCAACCTTGGTATTTCCAAGGCATTGAAACAACCATTTCTGGGAGTATACCAGCCCATCATCAATCCTTTCTTTGAAGATTTGTTCAAAAAGATCAGAACAAGGAATGGCACCATCCTCATACCTGCTAATGATTTCAAGAACAACTTCATTCCCCATCAGGGCAAACAATATATTTTGGCATTGGTGGCCGATCAAAATCCCGGAAATCCCGCCAAGGCATGGTGGTTGAATTTTTTCGGTAAACCAGCCCCCTTTGTGATGGGACCTGAGAAGGCTGCCCGCACGAGGGATACGGTGGTGGTATTTGGTACCTTCTATAAAATAAAAAGGGGGCTATATACTTTTTCAGCGCAGCGCATTACAGACGACCCCGCTTCCTTGGAACCGGGTGCCCTCACGAAGTTGTACATAAAATACCTGGAAGACAGGATTCGGGAACGCCCCGACAATTATTTATGGAGCCATCGTCGCTGGAAACACCCTTTCAAGCCTGAGTACAAAGATTTGGTGTTGGAAGAACTGAATTTATCCTGAGTCAATGCAGCAAGTCTCGGATGATCTGGTTGAGCAAGTTCAACCTGTTTGCATTCAGTTTGTAGTAAACGAACTTGCCATCTCTTTCGGGAACAACAATGCCGGCTCTTCTGAGTATGGCAAGGTGCTGACTCGCAACTGACTGTTCCATTCTCATTTCTACGAAGATCTCGGTTACGGTGACATGCCCCTTTTCATCAATCATCTTGATCATGTCTTGTCTCAGTGGGTGATTGATCGCTCTGAAGACCAGACTTGCCTTTTTGATACTCAATTGATCAAGGATGGGTGCGATGGTTGACAATTGATTTGTTTTGGGTCTAACGATTGAACGATCCTGCTGATCGCCTGTGATGGGTTCTGGCATAGGTGGTGTAGGTTGATAGGTTATGCTAACGAAGATAAGGTCTTTTCTTTTTATTTTCCGGTGTGGAAATCCTTGGTGTAAAAAGGTTCACTGTAGGCCAGGTCTGCAAATTTTTCTTCGTTGAATGCCTGTATGGAAAGGATGCTGAGGGCGCTTGCGTTCAAATCAGTTTTAGGAAAATGAGCATGAGGGTTTTCGCAAATGGCTTGCCATTTTTGGGCACCATCACCCACAAAGGCGATGGATTGATGCAAGAGTCTCTCCTGGAAGCTTGACGGGTCCAGCATCATGGCCTGTGGATCCATAACCGGTTGAAGTGATTGATCGTATAAGGCCGTGAACACTTCCATTCTTCTGGCATCAATCATGGGACAAATCAGCTCAGTTGCTTGATGTTGGTT
>RFVQ01000090.1 GCA_009922495.1 Chitinophagia bacterium | reverse complement strand
CCTGCGTTTTCCTCTTCCGTAAATGTTGCTTGCCCTCTTTTCACACTGTCGTATTTGGCATTGTTGCTGATCAGCATGACCATGTACTGTGACAGTGCTTTTAGCATTCTATCCTCTGTAGCTACCGGAGTACCAAACGCATCGAAAAACATTTTCTTGTACATCGAAGAGCTGTTCAGTTTTTTCAATACCCCCGGTACGGTTTCGCCCATTTCAATGGGGCTGGTCAATGGACGCAATGGTTGTTTGTCCAAGGATGCAACACTGCCATCCCACATGAAGGTATTGCCCCATGCCAGGTTCATGATCGGAGGCGAATTGCGTTGGGTAAGGCTGCCATTCAAGCCATGGCTCAAATTGTGTTGATGGTGGGTGAAAGCAGCCGATTGCATGTGACAGGATGCACAGCTGGTGGAATTGTCGATTGACAAAGTGGAGTCATGGAATAGCATCTTGCCCAGTGAAAATCCTGACGCTGTTACCTTGTTGTCAGTGAAATCATATGCAGAAGCAGGAAAATAGGTTGGTCTCCTGAATCCTTCAAACAGCTCAATCCCCTCTTTGCTGCAGGCAAAAAAAATTATCACAAGAAACAGAACCCAATAAGGTCTAAATGTGTTCATATCAGGCTGATGCTGCTGTCAGGAGCATGATGAAAGTTACGTTATCCTGACAAGCAGCAATTTGGAAAATCTTAATTTCACAAAAATTTAGATATGATGCGTTTCTCTTTGCTCGTGATGGTGGTTTTTATTTTGTCTTGTTCCGGAAAAAAAGCAGACAAGGTTTATTTCAATGGAAACATATGGACCGGTGATGTAAGCAACCCTGTTGCCTCTGTGATCGCCATCAAAGATGGCAAGATCGTATATGTAGGGGATGATGCAGATGCATACAGCGCTTCAGAAAAAATCGACCTGGAAGGGAAACTGGTGGTCCCGGGTTTCACGGACAATCATACCCATTTTCTTTCTGCCGGTTATGGCTTGTCAAGTGTGAAACTGAAAGATGCCATGACGAAGTCTGCATTCATTCAACGCATTGCTGACTTCTGTAAATCCCATCCTGATTCCACTTGGGTCATGGAAGGAAGCTGGGATCATGAGAACTGGGGCGGAGAACTCCCCAGCAAGGAATGGATTGATTCCGTTACCGGAGATCATCCGCTTTTCATTTCACGGTACGATGGGCACATGGCTTTTGCCAACAGCAAGGCCATGGCATTGGCAGGGATTACTGCTGCTACTCCATCACCTGATGGAGGGGTTATTGGGAAAAATGCAAAAGGTGAACCCACAGGCATCTTCAAAGACGCAGCCATGAACCTTATCAACCAGGTCATACCGGCTCCCACTACCCAACAACTGGATGAATATTTTGATGCGGCAGCAAAACATGCAGTAGAGAGAGGTGTCACCAATACGAATGACATGAATTCATATGGTGGCTGGGCAGACATGGAAACCTATCGCCGTGCTGCAGGTACCGATCGCATGCTGCTCCGCATGTATTCTTTTGTTCCCTTGGCGACCTGGGAAAAGTTGGATTCTTTTGTTCAGAAAAATGGCAGGGGTGATGATATCCTCAAGTGGGGTGGATTGAAAGGCTATGTGGATGGTTCTTTGGGATCTACCACTGCCTGGTTCCATCAGCCTTATCTTGATGATCCGCATTCACACGGACTCAACATCACCGATACCAATCTTTTGAAAAAATGGGTCATGGGTGCCGACAAAGCGGGGTTGCATGTGGCGGTCCATGCCATCGGTGACAGGGCCAATGATTTTATCCTTGGTGTGTATGAAGCTGCAGCAAAGACAAATGGTGATCGGGACAGGCGTTTCCGTGTAGAACATGCCCAGCATGTCTCTCAGAGTGCGATCGATCGTTTTGCCCAACAACAAGTGATCGCCTCGATGCATCCTTATCATCTGGTGGATGATGGAATCTGGGCATACAAACGCCTTGATACCCATCGGCTCAAAGGAACCTATGCCATCAAAAGCATGCTGGATAAAAATGTCATGGTGAGTTTTGGATCAGATTGGCCCGTGGCTCCGATAGATCCTCTCTTTGGAATATATGCAGCTGTAACGCGCAGAACAGGAGACAACAAAAACCCCGATGGCTGGTATCCCAAAGAAAAGGTTACCGTAGAGCAGGCCCTCAGGGCCTATACTACCGGCAATGCCTTTGGATCATTTTTGGATGGCAAGATCGGTGTATTGAAAGAAGGATACTATGCAGACTTCGCCGTACTGAACGAGGATATTTTCAAGATCGCTCCTGAAAACATCAAATCAGTGAAGGTGGCCCGCACGGTCATGAATGGAAGGGATGTATTTGTGGCAAAATAAGGAGGAATTAAAAACTCCATTTTCCCCGCAGAAAGAGGGTGTGGCCCATCACTCCAAAGGAATCATTGCTTTCCCCAAAAAAGGATTGTAGAAAGAGATCCAGATCGACATTTGTGATTACCGAAAAATTGACCGACGGATAGAGTATCCACAGATCAACAAAGGGTGCATGGATCAATCCAATGGATGCATTGAATCGGGGACTGATCTCTTTCCTGAATCCCACCAGCAGGTTCCATTGAGCGGGCATGAGTTTGAGGGGACTGTTTTGAAAGCTGAGATCGGTCCAGATTGCTGGTGTTTTTTTCAGCCCCTCTTCTGTGAACAATATGCTGGCATAGAGGTAACCATTGTTGGGTGTCAGTCGATCTACCTCCATGCTGCCATTGAACAAAGATCCCTGTTCCTGATGAGATCCAAAGTATTGTAATTCTCCCTTAAACCCCCAGTCACCCATCGATCCCTGCCACCCGCCGCCGAAGGTGATCATGGAACGATAGACGCCTGTAAGGAATTGCCAGTCCACACCCTTTGTATGAAAACCATATTTGATCGCAGTGGTGATTTCCTTTCCGCGAAGAAACGCTCCTGCCCATTCAATGGTTCTCATCTCACCCAATACATGGCTTACCCTGAATCCATCCACTCCTGATCTTTCTTCGTAATCGAAATCCAAGAGGTTGTAAGCATTGAAAATATCATTCGGGTTCCAGCTGTTGTTCATGCCCCAGTTGATCCGTTGTCGACCGAACTTGTAGCTCCATCTCTTTTGCTTGACCTCGATCCAAGCCCTCTCCAAATGGGTATGCAACAGGGAGTTTTTGTTTCTTGTCCATACAATCGGGAATTGAATTTTTTCATTCGCATTTTCCAGATGCCTGGCCAGCATCGGATCCTGTTTCGGTAGGTCACCCCAGAAAAAACGGTTTCGCCATTCAAGGGATGCATTGAAGCGGGTGGATGTCCATTTCAGGTTCATCCGGTTGTGAAGGAGTTGGGTATAGCTGGATTTTTGCTGTTGGATGGGAAATGAAAAGGTATTCAGGTCTTTGAGATAGCCATTGAAAGAAAATGCAAGGCCAGTGCTGTCTGATTGTGCGGATACATTGTGCAGCATGATGATTGACATCATCAATAACAAGAATTCTTTCATCCTGCCGATCATTTGTTTTCTATATCAGCTTCAATTTTGCCATCCACCAACCTGATCACTCTTCTCGCTCTGTCGATCACACGCTGGTCGTGCGTGGAAAAAACAAAAGTGATTTGTTCCTCCCGGTTCAATTTTTCCATCATGTCCATCAGGTTCGAAGCAGCGGCAGAATCCAGATTGGCGGTGGGTTCATCGGCCAATACAAACTGAGGATGAGAAGCCAATGCCCTGATGATGGCCACCCGCTGTTGTTGTCCTCCTGAAAGTTTTGCTGGTCTTGCATTGAGTTTGTCGGAAAGCCCAACTTCATCGAAGAGTGCCTGGATTCGCTCTTCTCTTTTTGTTTTGGGTATTTTTTGCAGCATCATGATGAATGCTGCATTTTCTTTTGCCGTCAAGACGGGGATGAGGTTGAAAGATTGAAATACGAATCCTATGTTTTGCAAGCGAAACCTGACCAACTCTCGGTTGGTAAGCTTGGTGATGTCCGTTTGATTGATGATGATGTTCCCTGTATCCGGACGGTCCAATCCACCGATGAGATTGAGCAGGGTTGTCTTCCCGGATCCGGATGGACCCACCAGGGCAGTGAACTCTCCTTTGGTCAAGTGCAGGTGGACATTGTTCACTGCATGAACGGGTATCCCAGAGGGGTCGTAGGTTTTGCTGATGTTGTGTGCGTCGATAACGGTTGTTTCCATTTCTTATTATTGAAGGGCTGTTGAGGTATTGATCTGTGATGTTTTGATCATCGGAACAATCGATGAAAGAATGGCCGTAGCCAACACCAGCAGCAGTATCGGAAAAATTTTTTCTGTGGGATAGGATGGGTAAATGGTTGTTGAGAACCCAAAGCTTTGCATCATCTCTTCCCTCATGCCACTCATGTCAATTCCGGTTTTTGCATAGTGACGGATGGTTAAAAAGGATAAGCACAAGGCTAGTGGGATGCCAATGATTGCCAGAAAGACTGTTTCAGTCAGGATCATCAATCGCAATTGTTGTGATGACATGCCCAAGGCCATCATCCGGCTGATCTCTTTTTTTCTTTCCAGCACTGCCATCATCATGGTGTTCATGATCCCAAATGAAAGGGCGATCAGGATGATGATCAGGATGATATACGAATAGTAATCCATCGTGTTGACCATCAATGCAGTTTCAGGGGAAAGGTCTTTCCAGGTTTCAATGGCAAGAGATGGAAATTCATTCCGGAGTTTTGTCACCATGGGTAACAGATCATCCTCCTGCTTCAATACAATGGAGATCTCATGCAAACTTCCATGCAGGGTTAGCATTTCTTGGAGTGCTGTGTCTGTCATGTATACAGTTATTTCATCCAGTGGAGCATTGGAGGATTGATAGATGCCTTTGATGCGAAAGGCCGAGGCGATCATTTCATCGGTGGTGTCTGTCAGTGTTATTACCACCTTCTTCCCCAGGGCGAGTCCCATTTTCTTTGCCAGTTTCCTTCCCACCAGGATCCCCTTATGATCAAGCGTTTGCGCCCGCTCCCCCTCATGGATTTTTTCAGAAAGATTGGACGTCTTATCTTCTGATCTGGGGTTGATCCCCAATAGCTGGATCCCGCTGCTTCCTCTTGCATTGGAGATCATGCCTGCAGCAACTGTTCTGCAGGATATAGCAGCAATACTGGTATCCTGTTGAAGTTTCTGCAACACCTTCATGGGCTGGTCTATGAAAAGTGCAGGATCCATTTCTGCAGTGAATCCTTTTTGGTGGACTTGGATATGACCTGTTTCTTCATAGATAACGGTCTTGACCCTGTTTTGCATCATCCCTTTGTAGAGAGAAAGAACTGTGATGCCTGCGAAAAGGCCTGCTGCAACGGATAGCAGGATTACCAGGCTTCTGGTGGGGTTGCGCCAAATATTTTTCCAGGCCATTCGAATCAACATCATGATCATTTTTTCATAGACGACAAAGGATGCAGGGTGGCAATCCTCCAAATCGGGTAGAGAGAAAGGATCAATCCCATCACTAGCACTGTCACTCCCTGTTTCAGAAAAATGGAGGGATCTGTGGAAGTTGGAAAAATGGGCTCGAATCCAAATTTTTTATAAGCTTCTGCTGTGGTTCCGCTGATGCGAAGTGGGTGCCACTTTAGGTAAAACATAACGGGCAAAGAGATCAGCAGTCCCATCAGAGCGCCCAGCAAGACCGTGATCAGTGACTCCAACAAGAAAACCTGTTGGAGCATCCGTTTTGACATGCCCAGACAAAGCAGCATGCCGTTTTCCCTTGATCTTTCCGCCACCATGATCAGCAGGGTGCTAAAAATTCCAAGTCCCACCAAGGCATAGAGGATATATTGCACATATTGCATGTTCCCTGAGTCTGCATCGATATGTTGTTTGATATCGGGCATGATTTCTCCCCAGGTCAATACCTCATGGTTTTCACCGGTGATGGTTTTTATTTTTTCCGCAACGGATTCAGGTCTGCTGCGTGGGTCCAGTAGTATAGCCAGTGAGGTACTAATTCCCTCGGCGCCAAACAATTCACGGGCTGATCCAATGGGCATGATGATGAGTCTTTCATTCATCTTGGGAGAACCAAAACGCAGCATGCCACTGATAACATATTTGCCAGCAGCCGAAGCGCCATGATAACCCTGGCCGATGAGGATCAATGTATCCTGCAATTGCAGCTTCATGCGTTTTGCAAGGCCCTCTGGAACCAGGATGCTTTTTTCGTTCTCTGCAACGGTTCTTCCTGCGATGATCTTGCCGCCAATGTTCATGAAGGAGCTTTCTTCCGCTTTTTCAATGCCGATGACCAGGCACCCCTTTGTGTTTTCGCCGGAGGAGGCAAGTGCAAAGGATTCCAATCGTTCTGTTGCAAGGATGACGCCAGGGATGGCCTGGATCTCCTGCTTCATGCTGGGAGAAACTGCAAAACTGTTTTCAATCACCTGTTCATCCTGATACCCTTTGAGATGAACCTGCACATGACCGGAATAGCTGCTCACCACATCATGGATCAGGTTCCCGAAGATCCCTTCTTTGAGTCCCGATGCCAACACAGAGATAAAGGTGGCAAAGGCCACGGCAGAGACCGTAACCAATGTCCGGTTCTTGTTTCGCCAGATGTTTTTCCAGGATAGTTGGATCGGCCACATGGAGTATACTTTTATTTGAGGTATCGCATTTGCTCTGTTGTGAAAAAAGAAGCTTCGATGGGCCTGTCGAACAGCACTTTTTCGTAGACCATTTCTGTTCGTTGATTTTTCTTGTCGGCCGGAATCATTTCCAGTCGCGTTGGGATCATCCTCCCATCCATCATCTTCACATCGGTTGCGTTCATTGTATTCACCAGCTCATTGTTCTCATCATAAAACCGGGTATGCAATTGAATCAGTCTTTCCTTGTCGATGCAGGTGATCAGTCTCCCCCATACTACTGCAGCATCGGATTTTGGGATCAGTGTAATCTTGTGGCAGCTTCTTCCATCAATGACCGTGTCTCCACTGAAGGAATGGGTATAATCGGTAAGGATGGAAGATTCCTTGACTAGATCATCGTTGGTGAAGTCGGTTCCCATCCAGGACTGGCTCATCATGGAAGGAGGAAGTTTGATGGTCTTTTCGATGGTGGGCATCCAGTTCCAGACTTCTTTCCCTCTTTTCAGAAAAACGATCCCTTTGTCACGCGCCGGAGAGCTGATCAGGATCATAGAGTGGTCAGTGCCTTTCATCCAGGCTTTGATGCTCATTTCCCTGCTCCAGCCGGGTCTGATGGTGCGGATGATGAGCATGGCTTCAGAGCTTTTGCCCCTCATTTTTTCTTCGGAAAGGGAAATGATCTCTTTTGCTGTTTGGGCGCTTGCAGGCAAGGCTGTGCAAGACAGTAGAAGGCTGGTATAATAAAGAAACAGAAACTTCACTCCTGGGAAGTTCCTATTGTCATGGTGACTGAACAATGATCGAGATCAGCCCAATGGCAAAGCGGGGTCCTTTCCTGTTCGATCGGTTTAATCAAGCGCTTCGACCTCGGGATGGCGATGAAATGTATCATTTCAAAATGCAAAGGTCTTTGCTGCGGGAAAATAGTTAATTTGTCATCCAACCCTTATGACATCCCTCATGAAACAATCAATCTTGTTTGCGTTTTTGTTTTTTTCTCTTCAGGCTTTCTCCCAGACGGGCACTGTCAAAGGCCAAGTCACGGATGCCAACAGTGGCTTAGCAATGGGGCTGGCTTCGGTACAGGTATTCAAAGAAGGGGTAAAAGAGCCGCTGGGTGGTGGGCTCACCAAAGAAAACGGAAAGTTTGAATTCAAGCTGCCTTTCGGCAACCTCAACATCGTCATTGAATTTTTAGGATACAAGCGTTATCAAAAAACAGCATTGCTTTCCGCCGCCACTCCCAGCCTCGATCTGGGTACTATCAAACTGGAACCAACAGAACGAACGTTGCAGGAAGTGGTTGTGCAGGCAGAAAAGAGCTTTATGCAGTTATCGCTCGACAAGAAAATTTTCAATGTTGGGAAAGATCTGGCCAATGCAGGGGGAAGCGCTTCCAATATATTGCAAAACATTCCTTCGGTATCTGTGGATGCAGAAGGAAATGTCAAGTTGCGGGGCAGCGACAATGTGAGAATCCTGGTGGATGGCAAGCCATCGGGATTGGTCAGCATCAAAGGGGGTAGCGGATTGCAGAACCTTCAAGCCAGTCTGGTAGAAAAAGTAGAGATCATCACCAACCCCTCTGCCCGCTATGAAGCAGAAGGAATGGCAGGCATCATCAACATTGTTTTGAAAAAGGATCGCAGACAGGGTTTCAACGGATCTGTAGAACTGATCACCGGTAATCCGGATAATTTCGGATTGGCTACCAACCTCAATTATCGCAAGAAGAACATCAATTTTTTTCTGAACTATGGCGTAGTGTACCGTCAGCAACCCGCGAAGGGTGAGCTCACGCAGACTTTGTTCGGAAAGGATACGACGTTCTATTTTCAGCAAAATGACAAAGTCAATTTCATTGGCTACAACAACAATATCCGTGGGGGACTTGATTATTTTTTCAGTGAAAAAAGCATTCTCACAGCGGCATATCTCTACAGGAGGAGTCAGGGCAATCGACTGCGCAATTTTCT
>RFVQ01000089.1 GCA_009922495.1 Chitinophagia bacterium | reverse complement strand
CATTGCCTTTTTTAGCTGCCACCCACATTGGCAGGAACATGTTGGAGAACATGCTGTTCAGGTAGATCCGATCGGGTTGGATTTCTTGGACGACAGACCTTACTTTGGCAAGGGTCATTTTACCCGGTGCATAATGATAGATCCTGAATCCATCGGCTTCCATCCATTCATCTTGTGCTATGTTCTGAAAGGGCTGTGTATCCTTGAGATCCCGGTCCTTGGTAAAAACATAAACTGCATGATCTTTTTTCAACAGGTTCACCATGTTGACTATCGAGCGAACAGGACCTCCTGCTTTGTAGGCCGGAGCAAACCAATCGGTAAAGATGAGAATTTTCATTTGGAAAGGAATAAGGGTTGATGGGTCATGAGACGCCTTGTTTGTTCAACCAATTTGAAAGGACTACAAATAACCAGGGTTCTGTCCAATGAATGGCTGGATCACCCATTTGAAATCTTTTCCAGTGATTTTGAAGGGCTTCTCCATTGATGAAATCTCTTTCTGCGATGTTGTTGATCGCTGCGGTGCAGAATGACTGCAATTCTTTTTTCATCCAATGCTCCCAGGGCAATACAAATCCTTGCTTCTTTCGGTGAACGATTTCAGCGGGCAACAGAGGATCCAATGCTTCCACCAACAATTGCTTGGGATAATGCGGGTATTTCATTTCATCCGGAAGGGAGAGTACAAATTCGACCAGCTCGTGATCGAAGAAAGGTTCTCGTATCTCCAAACCTACTGCCATGCTCATCTGATCAGCATCCTTCAACAATGTTTTTTGGGTATAGCCGAGGTATTCTGCCATGCTATAGGTACTGAAATCTCCCCAACCATTTGCATTGCCCAGATCTTCTTTGAGCATTTTCTGCAAACCCTTTCTGTTTGTTTCCAATCGGGTGTATTGATGAAGATGGAAGTCTGACAGGACGGTGCGCAGGGAGGGATACAATTGATCAATGGAAAGTTGGTCCACGGATAGTACTCCCGCCATCCGATGCGAGCGATTGTCGCGCTTGGCTTTCAGGAAAATGGACATCCCTTTTCTTCCCCACTGGGAAAACATCAATCCCTTTTTGCTCGCCATCATTTTTTTGTATTGAAAAAAACCGGGATAGCCCACAAACAATTCATCGCCGCCAATACCGGTCAGGGCTACTTTGATGCCGGATTGTCGGATGGCGGTGGAAAGCACATAGGTATTGACGCCGTCCATCGACGGACTGTCCATTGCATCCAGTGCTGCTGTGATTTGGGATAAGTAATCATCTGATTGTAAAATATGCTTGCGATGCCGGGTGTCAAATCTTTGGACAATGGTTTCAGCGAAGGGGGATTCATCAAATTCCTTTTCGGTAAAGGAGAGGTTGAAAGTATTGATGCGATCCTGGCTTTGGAGTTGCATGAGGGCCACGACAGCGGAAGAATCTATGCCACCGGAGAGGAAGGCTCCCAATGGAACATCTGTCATCATCCTGGATGATACAGATCGGTTCAGGAGCTCAAAGAGTTTTTCCTGCACCTGCTCACGGTTGATGTCGTGGTTGGCCTTGACATCAGCGAGCTTCCAATAACAATGGTGAACCGCTTTGTGGCGATCGATTTTCATCCAGGTGCCGGCCTTTAGCTCAAGGATGTCTTGCACCATGGTATCGGGATATCCGGTGGATTGATACGTTAAAAAATCCACTACTGCATATCGATTCAGTTTCTTGGCGATCAATCCGGAGGCAAGCAGGGAACGACGTTCTGAAGAAAAGGCCAGTATTCCATTGTCAAAAAAATATACCAGGGGTTTTACTCCCATGCGATCGCGCACCAGGTAAAGCGCTTCTTCTCTTTTGTCCCAGAGGGCGAAGGCAAACATCCCTTTCAGTTTTTTGACAGATTCGATGCCCCATTGCTTGAATGCGGCCATCAACACTTCGGTATCACTGGAGGTTTGAAAGGGATAATCTTTCAACTCTTGCTTTATTTCCTGATAATTGTAAATCTCGCCGTTGAAGACCAGGACATATTGCCCATCCGGGTCTTGGAAAGGCTGATTGGCGGCAGTGCTTAGATCGATGATGGAGAGACGGCGGTGTCCCAGGCTGATGCAAGGGTCTTGGTAAAAACCCTCTGCATCTGGTCCGCGATGTGCAAGGGCTGTTGTCATCTTCCCTACCCTGCTTTCAGCGTCCGTCAGTTTTTGAAAATGCAAGAGACCGGTTATGCCACACATGCCAATTCGATTAGAGCAGATTTAGTTTGATAAATATTTAGCCGGGATTCGATGCAATCTTTTTCCAAATGCTGTTGTATTGATCGAAAATCTGAACAAGCAGAAAATCCAGGACCCTTTTTCGGCCCACCTTGGATAGTTGATCACAGAGAGAAGGATCTCCTATCAACTGCTGAACCCCTTTGCGAATGGCCCCGATCGAGTAGGGATTTACCAGCAGGGCAGCATTGCCGGCTACCGCATTCATGGGCGAGATATCACTGGTGATTACCGCCTTGCCGGTTGCAAAGGCTTCAAGCACCGGCAACCCAAATCCTTCATAGGTGGAGGGAAACAAAACCAGGTCTGTATTGCTGTATTCTTGGAGAAGTGCTTTTTCTGTGATACTGTAGACATTGGAGTAATGGATCTTGAATTTCTGCAGCAGTTTTTTTTGTCGCATTTCCAATTCACCGATGATGCGCAGGTGAACGGGCAATTGATAGAGTGCCGGTATGCTGCGTTCGAGGTTCTTGTTGGGCTTGGTACCGAGGAAGAGAATGTTGAAGGAAGAGGGGGGCAAGTCAAGGGACGAGATACCGGGGGTGAGTGACGAGGTTTGAACCGAAGTGAAGTGTGGATCAATGGGATCGGGGATGATGGTGATGTTGTTCGGCTCACAAGCGGAGTGATCGAGGATTTCTTTCTTGGACTTTTCGGAGATGGTAGTGATGTGTAAGGCTTTGCTGATCGGGAGGTCCAGGTAAAGCCATTTCAGGATCTTTCGGGTGAGTCCCCTATAGGTATGAAGAAATACCAAATCATGGATGGTGAGAATGGTCCGTTGGGCAGGTAACACCAAGACCGAATAGTGCACATCACCGGTTATGTGAAAGAGACCTTCAGCATTTCTTGTTTTCCACCTCAGATAGACCAGGTTAAAAAATATGTGCAGAATGCCTCGGCTGGTGAAGGGTAAATAGATTTTGTTGATGCGGAGATCATTACAGGATTTTAACGCCTCTATTGCCACTGCATCAAATACTTTCTCTATGCTGAAAAAACCCGGAAGGGGTTTGCGGTATATGAGGTTGATGGTGATGGTAAAAATTTACTTTAAGTAAAATGCTGGACCTATATAAACAGTGGAGATGAGCCGATCATTTAGCCCCTAAACTCCTTTTTCAACATCCATTCATCCAAATATTGAATCAAGTATCGGTTGATAAGGTAAAAGCCAACAAACCAGGTAATGGACCAACCAAAGTATTTGGCAGTGGGCACTGGAAAGCTCCAGGCGAATTGAAAGATCGGTGCGGAATAACAAAGGCCCCATACAATGTTATACCCCTTCAACAATAGGGTGCGATACATGTATCCCAACATCAGTCCGTAAAAGAAAATCGGAACAAACATGAATATGTATCCAAAGTCTACATAGGCCTCGGCAACATTTCCCAATGAAAAAGAGGTTCCCTCATCTTTGCTGGCAAAACTTACACCCGTGTATTTGGAGGTGAGATCTGAATCATAGATGGCTTTCTTGTCTGGAAACAAAATCCGCGGCTTGAAAACATGTTCCAATGCATCTTTCAGCAATTGACCATCTTCATGCGGGAGAAATGTGGGGACATTCTTCAAAGTAAGCGCCAAGAATTCCACATAAGATATCCGATTTACGAGTCCCTCAGTGCCTAACTGATAGCTGTTGCCAAATTTTTCTGGAGAAAAATCGTTCCATACGATTTCCCATAGCTTGCCAATATTATCAAAAATGCTTGTCTCTACTATGGTTTGCGAACGTTCACCACCTGTTAGATAACGCCTGTACTCCCCTTTGCTATAGGTCCAAACCACGGCAAAGGAAAATAAGAATACCCCTACAATTGTTGTGTAAACAAAAGCTTTAAAACTGATCTTTCTGGAAATCGTGAAAAAAGCACCTATCGCGACCAATATATAATCTTTGAACTGTGCCCAAAAACCTGAAAAGCTCAATAAAACTTCTATAGAAATCAATATGATAACAAATTTCGTGTTGGAAGGAAGGATCAGCGTATGGATGATCAAGAATGTTAGGAGCGCCCATTTGAAATAAATAAATCCCATCAGCATTTGACCACCTGCAAAACCAAGCAAGGCTTTTGAAAAAAAAGCAGCAATCAATGAATAAATGATATAGAATAGAAAAATTCTTTGTCCATCATACCTTTTTAAAATATTCAAAAGAACATCCGCCTTGTAAACATGAATTTTTCGAATCGGCCAATGAATTCCCATTACAATAACCAACAGCGCAATTACACCCAATAAAGTTGCCGTTGGTATCATATTGGCTCCACCATATCTAGAGAATGCTTCTAGTGGTTTTTGGGATAAAGCACCAAAAGGGAGTAGAATTCCAATGACCAGCCAATAAAGAACCATGTTGACCAAAAGATGTTTTGGTTCATTCTCTCTCCACATGATTCTCATCACAAAAAACAATGTAAATCCTGCGAAGATCATGAGCAGGGGATCAGGTGAAATGAGGGTAAAAAAGCCCAGAAGCAAGAAATGTAAATAGCCTATTCTCAAGCCAAAAGCTTTTCAATTGCAGTTAAGAAAGGTTCATAGCCAAAAGCTTTGATCTTTTGCTGTGCGTTTCTGCTCATCATCTTTAAGTCTCCTTGCAACATATATTCCATTTTTTGGATCAAATCAGATTCATCTTCTGCCTTGAAGACGAATCCACTCTGTCCGTCTCCGACCAGGTCGTTGGCAGCGCCGCATTTATCACTCACCAAAACGGGTTTGCCACAGGCCATGGCTTCGTTGATGCCCAATCCCCATGTCTCCTCTGGACCTTTGGACGGAAGAACATAAATATCTGCCAACCGGTATACGATGGGCATAAGGAACTGGTTTTGAAAGGGCAGAATGGTTATGGATGGCCGGTTGTCAGTCAAAGAATCATCAATATCCATCAGCGATGCCTTTTCGATTTCAGGCTTGAGAACGCCATCTCCTATCATGATAAGATGAATGTCAGGGTATTTCTGTAAGAGTTTTTTAAAGGCACTGATGAGCATCAATGGATCTTTTTTGGGTTCGAATTTACCGGCAAACAAAAAAACTCTTTTGTGATCAGGTATCCCCAACGTTTTTCTCCATGCTGCAGCCCTCAATTCAAAACCAGCAGTTTCCTCCTCTGTCACACCATGAAACCTTTGGTTGTCAACTGCATGAGGCACCCTGATGATCTGTTCTGGCCCCAGGCCCACCCATTTGAAATAGGCATCAGAGGAGGATCCCGGACTTAATGCACAATCAATATTTCTATAAATCCACTTCAGGATAAATTGCCTCCCAAGCTTTTTGAGGTTTAATCCTTTGGACTCATCCAACAAAGTTGAATCACCGCGAAAGTAAATTGGGATTTTTCCCTTGAAATGACGCATCAATTTCAAGTGCGAAGCATGTTTCCATCCATATACGATGATGGCAGCAGGATGACACGATGCTACCTGTTGTATCAAATCAGGATTGATGATCCCTTTAAAATGATGCGAGCCAGGATCTTTGGCAATATTTCTTACAAAAAGATGATCATAACCAGTCAACAGATCAATGTCCCATGAACGCTCTTTGTCAAAGCCAGGATCATAAACATGAATAGAATTTTTTCCCCAGGTATAAAATACTTTTACTTGAAAAGACTTGGATGTTGCTAAATAATGAAAAAGCGGCGCGTTGTACTGAATAGGATGAGTAGTGATGACAACCAGAGACTTGGGTTTTGAAGTATTCAAGGAGTGTATGATAAGATTAGATTGTTTTCTGATGGCTACCTTTTGTCAATGCTTTCTCTATCGACTCCACCAGTTGTTTGGTTACAGTTTTTGCAGAATACTGATCAAATGCTTTCGTATCAACAGCAGATGGATCAAATGTATTGGCCCATGTTAAAAATTGTTTCATTTGATAGATAAACCTTTCACCCAGTGTATCCAAATCTTCTTCTCCATTCATCAAAATACACTGTCCTGCTTTTGACGCTTGCAGAACTTTCACTGCAGATGATGCTTGGTGTAAGACAGCCAATATTGGTTTTTGGGAGAGTACCCCTTGGAATACTTTGGAGGGAGTATAATGCGGTTCTGTGCTGCCCAGAATGAATATACCGTCAGCAGCATCCAGATTTCTCAAAACATCCAGATAAGGAATGCGATCTGGATGCTCAAATACAACCGATTGCCACAAACTGAATTTCTCTGCAATGGGCTTGATGGTGCCAAGCGTACCAATGAAATGAAAAGTAATTTTATGGGGAAATTCAGGCAATTGAAAAGAGTTACTATTGGACAGGGCCTTAAAGATTTCCTCCAGTGGTTTATATGCTTTCGGTAACATGGCACCAGCATATACAAATTGAAAAGCATTGGTTGTTTTCGGAGGCAAGACTATCCCATCTCTCTTGTCGCTTGTTAACTTCCTAATAAATTCATGATCTGTCTCCTCGCCTCCATAGGGCATGGCTGCAGTAACCACTTTTAATTTCAAGTGAGGGTTTCTTTCCAGAACAGGTTGGAAATAACCATCACTTACTCCTGTGATCAAGGAAACATTTTTGACTGCAACGGGTTCTAACATTTTTGCCAATTGAGTACTAAACCAGTGGCGTGAAAAAAGCTGATTGGATCCTGGGAAAATATGTACCCAAGGGTCAATATAATCGATGCCATAAGGGATACGTGCCTTTCTAGAAAGATATGGTCCAAGCAGTGCCATGTAGAAGGAAGGAATGGGTATATAAATAAAATCGATTTTTTCTAACCTTGTCAACTCAAGTGCACGCCTTCGCAATTGGAAATACGCACGCAATCCGACATCTCCAATCAGTCGAGGTTTTGTAATTGCAAATGCAGCAACCTTTTCAACCCTAAGATTGCCGGGCAAAAGTTCTTGAAGTTTCCAATCCAGGACCTCCTCATAAAAAACTTCCCGTACGGTAAGAATGATTGGATTCCAACCCAATGAAGGAAGATGCTGGGCAAACAACCTGGAGCGATGAACTGCAGCAAGGTTTGAAGGAGGAAATTGAGGAGCAACAATGAGAATATTTTTCATCTGGTGTTTTGAACAGGAAACAAGCAAGTTGGAATTATAAATTATACCGAAATAGCAATCAATCATTCATTCATTTGACATAAATGATATAAAATATGATCAAACATTTTACGCTATTGTCTCAAATTCTATTTTTTTTAATTGGTCTAATAAGCGCGGGTCAATTGATTTGGAAGGATCAAAATTAGATTCATAATGAAATTCATTAAACGCATTGGGTCTAATAGGTGGATGCCATTCATCTGGATGTCTGAGCAAAATTCCATTTGATAAAAAGCCTCCCCAAAAACTGAATGTACTCCCGATAGACAAGATGCTTATTTTACATCGACTCAATAACAAAAGATCTAATATATCCGGCTTTGGTTTTGTTAAATGCACGTTGGGCAAAGACAGCAACAAAGGGATTTCTTCGGGAAAAGCATCGGTAAAGATCTCTACGGGTAAATTCATTCCAACAACTTTTCGAATAGCAAGAATAGATGAAATAAAAAATGATTCTGGAGTTAGCGTAGAGCCTAATTTAAAATCACCTCTTCGGATATGAATACCAATTGCTGGATGCTTACATGTATCAAGTTCTCTCAGCAATCTTGAATGCAAAGAATGGTGGATGGCCAGTCGAATGTCATCTCTGAAAGGTTTTATGGTTTCAAAATAATCGCTGCTTGTTACAATCTCATGAAAAACATAAACGACATTCTTTGTTGTCATCAATATATGGTCAGGTTCAGGAATGTGCAAAGCATTAAGACGAAATAGGATAAACTTCACATGAGTAATAAAGGGGGCTTTTTTGAAATAACCGAAATAAACTCTTTTATATTTTTCATTGCGAAACCATGCGCCCCAATGAAGTCCCCACCACGATGAGGTCAACAGTTCCAAATGATATTTTTTTGCAAATGCGTATGCTTTCGCCCAAACAAGCATCCTGTTTCCCAATCCCGTATCGGGTAAAAGGGCGTAAACTTTTTGACTTTTTTCGATATTAATCAAAATGAAGTATTACAATTGCTTGTGCTGACATTGCTTTTGAAATTACAAGCAAGCAAGCATTGGATATAACTTATTCATGATGGGGGTATAATCATGAAAATGTGATGTGAGGTATATTGAGTTACTTCGCATTTTTTCTAACTCGGTACTATCAGCAATTAATTTTACCGTCAGTTGTGCCATTTGGGACGGCGTTTCAGCAGAGGTCAACATATCATGGGGAATATCATATCCACGATTGCCATACGGGGTGGTCAATACTGGAATACCCCAACCTAAACCTTTCGCCAATTTTGTGCTCACACCTCTAGAATAATAAAATACCAAATTGAGAAATATGGCCCAGGTGCCCACTTCCTCGTGAATTCGTTCATTGGGAACAAAGCCACAATATTCGACAAAAGAATATTTTTGGGCCAGGGCATGACCAATGTTTTCTGGATTACCCAGAAGTCTCAATTTTATTTTATGGTGGTCCAGCAATGACAATGCGTCGCAAAAAGAGACGATACCATCATGGTTGGGGGCATGACTCAAATCCCCCAAAAATCCAATTCTGCCATCAACAGGATTCCAAAGGGTGGTTTCACTTTTTACAA
>RFVQ01000088.1 GCA_009922495.1 Chitinophagia bacterium | reverse complement strand
GGCTCCTTCAGCCAAATGAAGGTTGATATTGCTTTTGAGGACAATCGGTCCGGAAGACCAGACGCCTTTCGGAATCAGTACCACACCTCCACCTCTTTTTGACAGGCCCTCAATTGCTTTGTTGATGGAATTTGTATTCAGTGTAATACCATCGGCAATAGCGCCTGTTTTGAGGACATTGATGGTGTCTTTCTTGAAGACCGGGGCTTTTAAGGTAGACAGATGTTGTGAAAAAGCAGGCTTCAAAGCGGAGCCCAAGCAAATCCCCAAACTGATATAAAACAATCTAATTTTCATGATTGGCAGCTATTTATTTTTCTCAGGATTCCAGTTTCCAAAAATATTTTCCAGTGTATACCGCTTGAGATCTTCATCGCCCAATTGTTTCATCCAGGCAACTCTTGTAGCAGGACTGGCACCGGGCCCCATGCTTTTGTATTCTGCATAACGGGCAGTAGCTTCATTGGCAGGATTCTTCCAGTTGTTCCATCCTTCCGGTATGATATGCTTGTCCATCCAGCAACGGATATACGTGACACTGGCCGTGGGTGACCAGGGTCTGCCTAATGATACCTTGTCAATTCCTTCTGCTGCAGTCAGTTTACAGTCGAAGAATACAAATCCAAAGGGGATGATGCTGTTGGTAGAAGCAGCGGTAACATGTGAATTTTTCTTGCTGTGCATATGACAGTCTATGAAGACTGCTGTAGCGGCACCAAAAATAAAATCCGTGGTTCCTTCGATATAACAATTACGGTAGTATTGTTTTACTCCACTTCCACTTAGAAAAAGAACATCCTGGTTGCCGATCATGCGACAATTGATAAAAGACGCTCTGTTCCCTTCTACCCGAAGTGCTACCGCTTGTCCTGCTGTGAAGCCAGCATTGTTTTCAAAGCTGATGTTCTCTGCATGAAAATCATTTCCATAGACAAAAAAAGTAGCACAGGTCCAAGTATTCAATGTATCTCCGTTGGGAAGTTTGGTGCCGGCATGGTTATCAAATGTAATGATGGTATTTTCTTTGTCTTCACCTACAAGAGAGACATGGTTTTTCCTTGCATCCAGGACCACCACTTCCTTGTATACCCCTTTCTTGACAAAAACAACATAGGTGTCAATATTCCCTGATGGAATGACATCAAAAGCCTGTTGTACCGTTAAGAAATCGCCTGACCCGTCTTGTGCAACCACCAGTTTCTTTTGGGCAGTACCTTGGGCAACAATAAGCAAGAAGAGCAATATTTGAATCAGTTGCTTCAAGCTTTTGCTTTTTTAGTGATGATATAGGGAGTAAGGGCAGGGATCTTTGCTTTTATCTCCTTCAATACAATTTGCGCCACCAATCTCGCCCCCAATTCATTGAAATGGGTATTGTCTTCCTTTCCTTCTGGATAATTGGGATGCTCTCCTGGCATCAACTGAAGAAAAAGCAACTTAGAATGAACGGGGCCAAATTCCTGATAAAGCTCCATGGTCAATTTATCCATGTCGATCAGGGCAACCGAATCTTTTTGGGCAACGATCCTGACCAATTGAGAATATTCTTCGTGGGTCATTTGGGCATTTCCCTTGTCATCGAATTTTCTTCTGGATACCGGGGTCATCAATATGGGGATCATCTTTTTATCCCGCACCTGACTGACAAAGCGGGAAAGATTTCCTGAATATTCAGCGGGAGTAGTATAGGATCCCACTTTAGTGATTACTTCATCATTGTGTCCAAATTGGATAAATACATAATCACCAGGCTTTCCTTCATCCAAAATGGTTTGCCAGATTCCTTCACCCTGAAAAGTTTTGGTACTCCTCCCATTTTTTGCTTTGTTCACCACCTCAACACCCTGGTTCCAAAAATGGGCAAATGGCATTCCCCATCCCGTTTCGGGATAAGCTGAAACAGCTTTTATGCTCATCGTGGAATCGCCTGCCAAGAAGATTTTCAGTTTCTCTTGTCGGGGAACAAATGAAGCTGTAACAAAAAGGATCAACATGGTGAAAGTCACTCTCATTTGACCAAACTATTTAAATATACTTCAATGTTTGTATAGCCCTGTTGCAATTTGGATTGATGGGAATCAAATTGCTGATGATCGGTCCCATTCGATATTTCCCATTCATCCGGAATTCCATCTTTATCAGTATCCGCTTTTGATGGGGCTGCATTCAGTTTAGGCCAGGCACTGATGGTTTTCTCATAGGGAGTGCCATGGGGAAATCCTCCTTGAACATCAATGATTCTTCCTTTCGCCATTTTCATCTCCATGATGATCCTCTTGTCAAATTCATCTCTTTGATAGGATGCTCCTACTGAACGGACAACATTTCTATAAGCATCCATTGGGGAAATAGCTGGTAAGGCAATGGATTCATGTGGAGAGGAAATATAGACCTCACCTGCTAATGTCGTAACACCCTTCATGTTGTCACGGTTAATCTCAGCATTCCCTTCCAGAAAATTATCTGACACATACCATTTTCCATACCCCAATGCAGCTGTTGTGGAAGGATCAAGGAAGTTGTTACGGGAATTGGGTTTGGTGTCTGGCCCTGTTTTAAAATAATTGCCAACCACATTGTACTTTCCCCCTTCGCCACCATAAATAGCTTTGTTCTGCCAGTTATAGACTACGTTGTTCCGAAAATCGACAAGTTCCTCCGCGGATCCCATCCTTGCTCCATTGAAACGAGGATTGCGGCTAACACAGTGTGCAAACAGGTTATGGTGTGCACTCAAATGGGCTCCTCCCCATATACCTCCATAGCCATGGTTTTCCCAGTCCTTATCGCCTTCCTCAAAATGATAGGAATAATTCAACGGCTCCGCGATCAGGTTCCATTGCAAAGTAGTGCTATCACCGCCGTAGATAGACATGACTTCATCTGTACTCCAACTAAGGCTGCAATGATCAATGATAAGGTTTTTGTTTCTGGTTCCGCTCAATGCATCATCGCTTCCACTCCCATCAACCTTGCCCTTTTGGGACTGAAATTTATCCCCCATCCTGAAACGCAGATAACGCAGGATGATTTGATCGCCTTTGAGGCGAACAGGCTGATCGGCAATGCATATACCATCACCTGGTGCAGATTGTCCCGCTATGGTAACATTTCCCTGGATTTCGAGTGGTGAGGAAAGGTGAATGGTACCCGCTACACTAAATACAATGACTCGTTTTTCTTTGGCGGTAGCCGCTTGACGAAAACTACCTGGACCTTGATCGTTCAAGTTGTCAACAATAAATAGTTTACCTCCTCTTCCTCCAATTGTATATTTTCCAAATCCTTCAGCTCCCGGGAAAGATATAACCTTCTCTGGTTGTGCAATTACTCCTAAAGAGAGCCATAGAAAAAGGAATAGATAATTCAAACGCATAATGAAAAAATTGAGGATGGCAATCGGGGCCATCCTCAATTTGTTATAAGGTACATCAATAACCAGGATTCTGCTTTAGTTTTCCCTGGTAAGCGCTGATCGTGGCCTGATCAAATGGAAAGAGCTCACTCTTGCCAGGAACAAAGAAGGATGCCATACCCTGCCATAGCTGCTTTCCATCTATGACGTTGGTAGTCAGGTATTGAGCCCAATCCGTTCTTGTCCAACCTGTTGCAGGATTGGGAATCTGTGTGGGCCTCCAGAAAGGTTGCGCGTTAGCAGGTGCCGTTGCACCTGCAAAAAATTGAATTTCTTCACCGTTGTTCCTCCAGTAAATATATTGTGGAACCCGATCATAAGGTGGTTTCCTATCTCTGATCAGCTGAATATTCGCCCTTGCTTCAGCGAGTTTGGCACTCAGCAGGTTCCAGCGAAGCAAGTCGAACTTTCTTATCCCTTCGTGACCAAACTCCAGGAATCTCTCGTTGACTATCGCATTGAAAAATCCTGTTTTGTCTGTGGGGGTAACGCCAATTCTATTGGCATTGGCACCATATGCTCTTCTTCTCACTTCTTCATATGCAGCAATAGCAGCCGGGGTTGGTCCATTGTTGATTTCATTGACAGCTTCTGCATACATGAGCAGTACATCTGAAAAACGAATCACAGCCCAGTTGTATCCAACATTCAGAACGGTTCCGGGAAGCAAGGGCACACGCCAATCTCTTCTGTATTTTCCAGTATTCATTTCACCCAAGCGACGTTGGCTTTTGATATTGGTAGATGAAGTGACCTGGTAATGGGTTATGGTAACATCCCTACGGGTATCCACTGAATCAAATGCATAAAAATAGTTGGGGAGGATAACAATTCCTCCGCCACCTGCACCAAAACGAGAGGCATTGCTCAAATTGGGGCCATCATAATTACCCATCCGGCTATCACTGTTTCCATTTCCACCACCTGCACCCACTTCAAAAATGATCTCGCCCGAAGGATCGTAAACGAAGGAAGTTACTTTACGCCAAACATCCTCATAACTGGGATTCAGCGTATGCTGATCCCTTCTTGCCATCAGTGCTTCACATTCATCTTTGGCAATCTGATAAAACTTGATGTAATCTGCTTTTCTCTCCATTTGACCACTGGAACGCAGAGAGAATCCACCTCTCAAAAGTGCAATCCGGGCTCTTAGGGCCATGGCGACTGCCTTGGTGATTCTTTCATTGCGGGGACCGGCCTCAGTTCTCCAGGGCAAAAGGTCTTTTGCTGTCGCCAGGTCTGCCAGTATTTTGTCGTAGGTCTCATCCCTATCAGATGCTGGAATATACAAGTCAGCTTGTTTGTAGGCAGGTATCATGGGAGCAGGAACATCACCCCAATTCTTGATCAGTTCCTGGTAGAATTGGGCTCTTAACACCAGTGCTTCACCATGCAACCTTCTCAATTCCTTTTTTTCAGCATCAGTTCCTGCTGTATATTGTTTCATCAACGGAATTTGCTCAATGCACAAGTTTGCCTTTTCAATTCCCCTGTACAATTGACGAAAAGGATTCGCCAGTTCAGCATTGGTAAGCAGCAGTTGGTATCTGCCTATACCTCTTCGGCCATTGTCAATATTTCCACTGACGATCGCTTCATCAGAATCATAGGGATAGTACATGCTGATCCTAATGCCATATCCATTGTCGCCCTGCAACTCATCATATACACCAATGAGAGCGTTGAACGCATTGGAAGGATCGGAAAAGGCATCCGCAATGCTGTACTGTGAAACGGGGGCTACCTCCGTATATTTTTTACATCCTTGCAAAAAACCAAAAGTGGCAAAAAGGATGAAAAGCAAAATTTTGTTAACTGGTTTCATATTTTCCAAGATTGAATGTTAGAAGGTAAGATTGGCTCCAAAAACCCAGGTTCTGGATCGTGGATAAGCGGCAAAATCAACACCCGGAGTCAGGGGATCAGATCGGCGCGCCGTGACATCCGGATCATATCCGGAATATCCGGTGATCGTTGCCAGGTTGTTCACCGTTGCAAAGAATCGAAGTCCGGAGATTTTTGCGCGGTTTAGGACAGATTTTGGCAGACTATAGCCCAGGGTCAGGTTGTTGATCCTCAAATAGCTTCCATCTTCGATGGCCCATGAATGCAACCACCATCTTTGTACCCTAACAGGAGACCAAATGGTAGCATTCTGATTCAAAGCTGTTAGCAAGACAGGGTCTCTTACGATTTCTCCTTTGTCATTGATATTGGTATACCTGTTTTTCATGATATCCAACATGTTGAGGTTTCCAAATGCACCATCCGTCCACTCCAGTTTATTTGCATTGTAAATATCATTGCCTACAACAAAGTTGACAAAAACGCTTAGGTCAAAATTTTTGTAGCTGAACTGGTTGTTCCAACCACCAATGAATTTTGGATTGGCGTTTCCGATGATGGTTCTGTCACCATCAGCTGTAATTACACCATCCTTGTTCAGGTCTTTCCATTTCAACATTCCCGGTTGTGGGGTGCCATAGACACCATTAACAGCCACTCCTGGTTTAATGGTGTAGGATTGTGTTGTCGGATTATAATCGAAGTCAGATACACCATAAAATCCGTCAGTAACAAACCCGTACATCAGACCTGTGGATTTCCCAACACTCACAACATAATCGTCCACACCATCACTGCCCTGCCAGCCGGAATTTCTGGTGATCTGGGAAACACCTCCAAGACTTTCCACTGTATTTTTATTGAACGACAGGTTCAGGTTGCTGTTCCAAGTAAAATTTTTAGTCTGCACCAGATTGGAGTTCAATTGAATTTCAAGCCCCTTGTTGGAGGTGGCTCCTATGTTTTGGATTTGGGTAGTATATCCTGTGGTTGGCGGTATCTGTACGGCCAGCAAAAGATCATTCGCTGAATTCTTGTATGCATCAATTGTCAGCTGCAATTTGTTTCCAAAAAGGGAAAGATCCAATCCAATGTTACGGGTCACATTCTGTTCCCAGCGCAGCGCTGGATTGGAAAGAGAGGTTGGAGCCAGACCTGGAAGAATGGAATGGTTAAGGGCATATTGCCCCGTTACCCCATAAAGCTGGAGATACAAGAGATTATCGATCCGATTATTACCAACTGCACCATAGCCAAATCGCAGCTTTGCGTCTGATATCCATTTGATATTGTCAAAGAATTTTTCTTTGGAAATACGCCATGCCAATGATGTAGAAGGGAAAACAAGTGTTCCATTCTGAGCACTGAATTTGGAGGAACGATCAGCCCTTACATTCACATTCAAGAGATATTTGTCATCATAGGCATAGGAAGCACGACCAAAAATGGAGAAGATCCTGCTGGGCGGTTGAACAAAAGAAAAAGGCAGCGGTTGTGCAGAACCGGTTGGCGCAGAACCAAGTCCCATATTGGCCAGTGCTTTGTCAGCAGATATATCAGCCGGGAAGAAGCGAGTTTCGGTAGTATTCTGGCTAGACCGCTGGTCAACCGTTTCTTGTCCTGCCAACACCGTGATATCATGGTGCTTCTTGTAATTGGTAAGACTGTATTGAAGCGTATTGGTATTGCTCAATGTTGAATTGGTCTGACGACCAACAGAAGCTACAGGCAAAGAAGCTGAGTTTCGGGCCGTTGAAGTGATCTTGCTATAAAAAAGATTGGTTCCGGTTGTACCATTGTCATATCCAGCTGTGGAACGGAAGGTAAGATTTTTAGCCAGGTTGATGTTCACATAAGCATTCATATAGGTGGCTGCAGAAAACTGTTTTCTGTATTCCGCTCTTGTCAGAATGACAGGATTGATCGCACCAGAGGATGCCAGAAAATAAGCTTCATCAAAATCATCGATGCCGCCATTGGGAGTTGGGATTTCAAAGGGTCGATAATTGATCGCATGCCTGAGCCGGTTTGTCGCCCTGGTACCACTGTTGGTGGTACCGATACCCTTGATGGTTTGATCTAGGTATCGAACACTGAATCCTGTCTTTACCCGATCCGAAACTTTATGATCCAGTTTGAAGTTGATGAGATTCCTGTCAAATCCTGACTCAAGCTGAACACCGTCCTCACGATTGGCAGTAATACTGAGGTTGAAACTTGTATTTTGGTTGCCGCCATTTACGGAAACATTGTGGTTCTGGAAATTGGCCTTTCTGCCAAAAACCTCCTCTTGCCAATTGATTGCCTTAAGGTTCTTGTATACATTCAAAGTATCCCAGGTGGTACCATAGGTTTGGGCGAAACTGGAACTGTCAGCAATCGAACCCCTACTTCTCTCATATTGCCATCTTACAAAATCATAAGGCGACATTACCTTCATGAATTTCGGTACCTCCCGGTATCCGTATGAACCATTGTAGCTAACCTGTGTCTTACCGGCACGCCCTGATTTGGTTGTGATCATGATGACGCCATTGGCAGCCCTTGCACCATAAATAGCTGTGGTGGATGCATCTTTCAAAACGTCGACAGTAGCGATATCCTGTGGGGCGATCACAGAAAGTGCATTTTCTACCTGTATGCCATCTACGATGTACAATGGAGAATTGTCCTGGGTAATGGAACCTCCTCCCCTTACGCGGATGACCAATTCAGCACCCGGAGCCCCTTCTGAACTCTGCACCTGCACACCCGCCAATCGACCTTGAAGGGCTTCTGCTGCATTGGACAATGGAACATCCTTGATCTGCTTGGCACTGACAGAGGAAACAGAACCGGTTAGGTCCTTTCTTTTTACACTGTTATACCCCACCACTACAACATCTTCCAGTGTACTTTCCGTTTTTTCGAGAGAAACCGAAAGTGTAGCACCCGGTTTTGCTGAAATCGAATAGGTCTTGTACCCAATTGCTGAAAAAACAAGCAATTGATTGGTGGTCCCGGTTACAGGTACCGAAAAAGAACCACTCTTGTCTGTTTGGTATCCGGCGTTACTACCCCTGACCTGGATGCTAACACCCTCCAATGGTCCGGCTTCACCGGATACTTTACCCTGAATGGTTTTTTGTTGTGAAAAAGACCCATGCACAGAACTGATCAACATGATCAGAAAAATCAATTTTTTCATACGCTCATTTGCTTTTTTAAGATGAAGGCAGTCGCTAAAACGCAATGCTAAAGAAGAAATAGCAGCAGCTCTGAGGGCCATCTATGTTTTATTTACGCAATCGTTCCCGATAACGATGCCGGACCTGAAAATGCCGCAAAATTTATATCGAAAGCGTATCTTCAGGATGTGAAATTATCAGCCGTCACTATCAAAGATATTGCGAAGGAACTGAAGCTTTCGACATCCACTGTTTCCCGTGCACTGCGTGACAGTCATGAGATCAGTGAGGCAACCAAGAAGATCATCCTTGAGCACGCAAAAAAAATCAATTACAAACCCAATCGCAATGCCCAAAGTCTCAAGGAGAAGAAGAGCCTGTCGATTGGAGTCATTGTTTGTGAGATTGCAAACAGTTTTTTTTCTCAGGTGATCAATGGAATCGAATCCATTGCCAGCACCAATGGCTATACAGTAAACATTGCTCAAAGCATGGAATCGGCCGACAGGGAACTGATCAACCTGGAGTACCTTACCTCCAGTTTTATTGACGGCCT
>RFVQ01000087.1 GCA_009922495.1 Chitinophagia bacterium | reverse complement strand
AGAGAAGCAGGAAGTGATGGAATACCTCCAACTTGTTAGAAATGCCGTCAACGGATACATGATCGTAGGGACTTTCTCTCCAGAAGGTCCAACCAAGTGCAGCGGACTTTCCATCAAACAGTATTCCGATGAAGAACTGACGGCTATGTTCATGGATGGGTTCGAAAAGATCAAATGTGTGAACGTGGACCATGTAACCCCTTTCAAGACGGCACAGCATTTCACTTTTTGCAGTTTCAAGTACAAGGCGGCTTAAAAGGAATCAACCTGTAGACCTAAGAAAAGCTTTGCTATTAAGCTGATTTTTGGATAATCACAAAAAATACATCCGTCCTTTTCTCAAAACCCAATCGCTCATAGGCTTTGATGGCCCTTTCGTTGTCAGTCCTGACATGCAAAAAAGGTATCTCTCCTCTTTCGATAATAGCCTGACAGGCAAGTGACATGAGATGGGAAGCATATCCCTTCCCCAGGTATTCGGGATCGGTGCACACTGCACTTACTTCTGTAAAACCATCCAAATGCATTCTCTCACCGGCCATGGCCGCAAGTACGTTATGGTGCTTGATGCCCGTATAGGGACCAAACTCGATGGTCCTTTGCAAAAAGGGACCGGGCCGCATGCGCGAGGTCAGGTCGATCATCGATGCTATATCAGCATTCGTCAATGGGCACACTTCCTGCTGCTTCAATAGGCAGGGTTGAAATCTATGACAAACCATTTGAATGATCGGGGTGGTATAGATAAGATTGAAGCCTTCAGGCATTTCCACCAGACCGGGGATGAGTACATAGAACCTGCGATCGGCCGGAAGAACTTGGAGCATGGCCTGGCGATCTTCATGGTTCCAATTTTCAGCAGAAAGAAAGGGAGCTACATCCTCCTGAAAAAATTTTACCTGCTGATTTCCGGCATTGAAACGTGCTTCGTGATGGCTCAAAGAAAACCAAACCGGATTGTCAAGCTGCGCTGTATTCATGGGAGAATAAAATTAGGTAAATTGGGGGATGCAAAAGAACAGAAGACAATTCATCCAAAAGATGGGAGCATCCGTTGCTTCCATGGCGGTAGGATCTGCAGCAATAGCAAGCAACAAACCAGCTCCAGAAATACTTCATTCATCGATCCGGGTAAGTGCCAACGACAAGATCAGGATCGGACTCATTGGTGCCGGCATCATCGGACATTTTGATACCGACACGGCATTGAGGGTACCGGGTGTGGAGATGGTAGCTGCCTGTGATCTTTATACCGGTAGAATAGAAGCAGCCAAAGAAAAATGGGGTAAAGATATTTTCACCACCCGCGATTATCGTGAGTTGCTGAACAGAAAAGATATTGATGCCGTCCTGATCTGCACACCCGATCATTGGCACCAACGCATCGCCATCGATGCCATGAAGGCGGGTAAGCATGTTTATTGCGAGAAACCCATGGTGCAGAAGATCGAACAGGGCTATGGCATCATTGAAACCCAAAAACAAACCGGAAAGGTTTTCCAGGTGGGTAGCCAGCGTGCCAGTGCAGCAGCCATTCTGGAAGCCAAAAAATTAGTAAAAGCAGGTACCATTGGAGAGCTAACATTCGTAGAAGCTTTCTGTGATCGCACCGATTCCAGAGGAGCCTGGCAATATTCCATCCCCCGGGATGCATCACCGGAAACCATTGATTTCAATGCCTTCCTGGGCAATGCGCCCAAGGTTCCCTTTGATCCAATCCGTTTCTTCCGCTGGAGGAATTATTCAGATTATGGTACGGGAGCGGCGGGCGACCTGATCGTTCACCTGCTCACCGGCATCCATGTGATCACCGATTCGATGGGGCCCAACAAGATCTTCAGCCTGGCAGACCTCAAAATGTGGAAAGACGGCAGAGATGCCTATGATGTGGTCAATGCCTTGATGCAATATCCCAAGACTTCCCAACACAACGCCTTTCATGTGTCTACCAGGGTCAACCTGGCTGATGGAGAAGGCAAAGGGGGATTTGGCATCAAACTGGTAGGTACAGAAGGAGTAATCGATATCGGCTGGAATGAATTCACCTACAGGACCCTGAAACGCAAGTCGGCGCCGGGTTACGGAGGCTATGACTCCTTCGAAAGCTTCTCTGAAAAAGGAAAGGCCGAATACAAAAAATGGTATGCTGCCACCTATGGAGATGACATGGGAGGTTACACAATCGGAGAGGAAAAAAGATTCGATTCACCCAAGGGCTATGACGATCGCCTGGACCATATGATCGTCTTCTTCAATGCCATCCGAACCGGCTCTGCGATCGTGGAAGATGCCTCTTTTGGATTGAGGGCAGCTGCTCCTTCCATCGCCTGCAACCTCAGTGCGAAACTGCAGCGCCCCATTGGATGGGATCCTGTGGGAATGAAACTGGTCGGATAATCAGTTGCAGCCTGAACTTTTTGGGGAAAGCTGTGTTGTAATGGCGTAAAACGATTCGCATGCCACAGTCAGCCTTCATCCCATCCGTTAAACTGGATCCGGCAACCACAACTGCCACAGTCCACCTCGACTGGGATCTGTTCACCAATGAACTGGAATTTGAATAGTCCGTAATTTCACCGGATGATCTCAAAACAGACCCTTGTATTTCTCAAAGGACTCAAAAAGAACAACAACAAAGAATGGTTGGATGCCCACCGACCGACCTACGAACAATGTCGGGGTGAATACCAGGTATTTGTGGGAGAAGTATTGGAGGGTTTGAAAAAAATCGATCCAACCCTCACAAACTTAGAGGCGAAAAAGTGCATGTTCCGCATCAACAGAGACATCCGTTTCAGCAAAAACAAAGATCCCTACAAAACCAATTTTGGGTCCTATTTCAGCAAGGGTGGTAAAACCATCCAATGCGCAGGATATTATTTTCATGTGGAGCCGGGTGCTTCTTTCATTGCAGGTGGCTATTGGATGCCTCCTTCTCCAGACCTGAAAAAGATCAGGAGTGAGATCGATTATTGTTTTGATGAGTTCAAACAACTGATCAAAACAAAATCATTTCGGTCTTCATTTGATGATCTCGACCGGGAGGCTGTCCTGAGCCGACCACCGCAGGGATATGATGTTGACAATCCTGCACTCGAATACCTTAAACTGAAGAGCTTTACGGTAACGGCGGCGGTCAGCGATGAGGAATTGATGAACAAAGCATTGGTGAAAAAAGTGGTACACCATTTCGAATCCATGAAGCCCTTCATTCATTTTCTGAATCGCGCACTGGATTGATCATTTTCTCCAATCCCACAATACAATATCCCAACCAATACCGCCATAGGTAAGTGTATCAATGACTTGAAAACCCGTTTTCAGGTGCGCCTTCAATGATCGGGTATTGGCCTGTGCAACATCGGTGATGAGGTACTCAAATTGATCTGCATAGCAATCCCGAAAATGTCCATATAGTTTTTGAACCAGTCCCATGCCCCTGTAAGGCTTGGCCACACAGAGTTGTCCCACTACCACATAGTGGCTCTCGATCAGCAGTTGATCATTATACTTGGTTCGATCAATCGTATCAATAAGATCGGCCATCAGCGGATGTCCATCCCTTACTTCTTTGGTGGTAACCATGGCATATCCGGCAATAATATCTCCTTCCTTTGCGATCACCGTTGGGGTGATGGCATTCATGGCCCTCAGGTAGTCCATCGTGTAGGAGGCTGTGAGAAATCCTTGTGACAAAGCCTCTGCTTCACTGATATTGGTCCGCAAATTCTCTTCCTGCAGCGCTTTTATCCCTTCCATCTCTCTTTCACCAGACACGAGGGTCAATGTCAACTTTTGATCCATGGGTCAAAGAAAAGATGTTTTGAGATCTTGCTCAAGATTGTTTGTAAATTTGAGTCAACATCATGAAAAAAATCCTCGTTCTCTGTACGGCCAACAGTTGCCGAAGCCAGTTGGCAGAAGGTTATCTCAGGTATTTTGCAGGTGACAAGGCTGAGATTTACAGTGCCGGTGTTCGTTCCACCGGAGTCAATCCCGGCGCCATTGCCACCATGAAAGAGGATGGCATTGATATATCCGGGCATACTTCCAACGCGATGGAAGAGTACAAGGACATCGACTTTGATTATGTAATCACGGTATGCGACAATGCTAGAGAAAATTGTCCTTTCTGGCCTGGAAGATCCATACACATCCACCATGCTTTTCCTGATCCTGCCCACGCAACCGGTTCAGCAGAAGAGATCAAAAAGGCTTTTGCAACCACCCGCGATATGATCAAAGAATATTGCCAAGACTTTGTTGCAAAGCATCTTTAAGTCAGATTGCCAGGACTTTGTTACAAAGCATCTTTAAGCCACAAGACTTATAGCCATTGGGAGACATACAGCTCTGCAAACATTTTGCCAATCGCCCTTTGTCCTGCGGCATTGAAATGCAATTGATCCCCCTTGTGATCCAATCCTTTGGTGATGATCACTCCTGAATGCTTATCGTGTTGCGCGTGTTCATGCATGATGCGGTTGATCTCCATGAACGGTTCATGGGAAGTTTTTGAAAAATATCCCAACTCTCCCAGGAGGATGGGCAGCTTCTTATTGCCACAGATCTGCCTGAACATGCCAAACAATGAATCCAATCTTGCGTCATATACCGGAATACCTTTGGCATTGGCATCGGCTTCTCCCTGGTGCCAGAGTATTCCCTTTATGTCACCGAAAGCTTTTGCCCTTTCCACCCTTGCCTTGAAATTGCTCAGCAGGGGAACATCTCGGTGTACAGAATCATGTATCCATTTTTGAATGGAGCTGCCACCCACGGCAGTATGCAATACCAGAATAGAAACATCAGGAGGACAAGACTTGAGCAATGTTCTGGCAAAAGACATGCCGCAGTCCAATCCGACCATCGAAGGTTCGTTGAGGTTCAAAGGTTCCTTGGCCAAGACCAATTCACCCGCTTTGTTGATCGCCAAGATTCTTTCATTCGCCACAGTATCCTCCGGCTCTACCTGACCACGCCCGGCCATATTGGATTGTCCCGCCATGACAAATACCCAAACTTTTTTCTTGGCTGGAACCACGGCAGGCTTGACGGCTGCCTTAGGGAAATAAAGGGTTCGGTTCGCCTCCTGTTGAGCAAACACGCTGCTGGCGCAAAAGAAGACAACAAGTATGAAGAAGATTCTCATGGTAGGCTATTGTAAATAAATGGTCTTTCCTGTCTTGGCAGATGTTCTCGCGGCTTCCAGAATTTTGACTACGATCAGGTTGTTTTCCATGGAGTAAGTTCCATTGGCAGGAACCTTGATCTTTCCTTTGATCACATCAGCGAAGTAGAGAAAGGGACTGGTATGGGTCTGTGTTTCCTGTGGTGTCAAACGGTATTCGATTTCCATTCCCTTCTTCCCTTTGGCCCTCATGTTGTTGTTGTCTTTGGTGATGATGTATCCGTTTTCACCATAGACTTCCATGTCCTTTCTGGCAAAAGGCCAATTCCAGGAAGCCTGGATGATGCATTGAGCAGTAGGATAAGTCAAAACGATCGTGGCTTCGTCTTCCACCTTGGGATAGATATGGGGTTTGAACTGAGAAGTAACAGCTGTTACACTGGTGGGCAATTCGCCATTCATCAAGAGGGTCATCAGATTGGCACCATAGCATCCAAAGTCCATCAAGGCCCCGCCACCGTTTTGAACAGGGTCGGTCAACCAATCAAAAAATTCATTGGATACCCCAATCTCACGCGGACCTTCATGTCCGTCGTGCACCACTACCTTTCGGATCTTGCCCATGAAGGCCGTATCACGGGTCAAGGCAAATGACTTATCGGTCGTGGGATACCAGGATGTTTCAAAGTTGGTCAGCACCATCGTCTGGTGCTTTTTGGCCAGGGCAATCATCTTCTCAGCATCGGCAACCGTGGTGGCAAGGGGCTTTTCCACCATCACGGGTATTCGCTTGGGAGCACAAGCTTCCACGACGCTCAGGTGCTGAAGGGTTGTTCCAAATGAACTCACCCCATCGGGTTTGCGTTCATCCAGCATTTTGTTCAGATCGGTATAGAACAATTTGGGATCGAGGTTGAACCGCTTGATCATCTTCTGCACCAGATCAGCATTGGTTTCATAAATGCCCACCAATTCTACCTGGGCATCGTTCTTTCTTCCCAATATCCAGGAATTGTGTCCATGTGAAATACCGGCCACCGCCAATCGAATGGGTTGAGCCTGTTGATGCAGTGTAGTCATCAGCAGAAAAAAAATCATCAGGTATTTCATGTGAAATCTTTCACTGAATATAAAGCATCCTGATCAATTCCACTGTATCGCAAAATAGACGGCCGGTCTTTTGCCGGTATTGGTAATGTTATGGGGTATCATGGTTTCCACCCAGGCAGCACCGCCTGTGTACAGCATGCGTTTTTTATCGCCATGCACCATTTCCCCTTCACCATCCAGCATCAAAATGATCTCTTCATTTTTGTGGGTATGCGGCGGATGACTGGATAGCCCCGGGTTCAAACTGGTGATATGGATATCAAACCTGTTCGTATGCACTGTTTTTCTGTCGAACAATTGCCTGACTCCTCCCCGCTCATGCGGTTTGTAGACCATGTCGTTCCAATCGATCACAAAAGAAGGACCGGCTGATTGTCCACGTTGAAGATCCGGAGAGGCAGACTGCATTTGCATTTCATAGAATTCAACTGCATCCTTTCTTTTGTTGCGGAAAACAACCTCTTCTCCCGGTAGAACAAAAACGATGGATCCTTTTTCAAGTTCGTAGGTTTTATCCCCCAATGAAACCTGAATGGGGCCATCTTTGATGATGAAAAAAAGTTCATGCCCATTGGCCCCCGCATTGAACTTCTTTGATTTTGCGCCATTGAGTGTATGACCAATGAGAGATTGTCGAGACAAGACTGCCCCTGATCCCTCAAACATCAGATCCCCCTTCCCTTTCCATGGATACACATCGGTGCGAATAGGTACTTGTGCCTGAAGAAATTGTAGAAAACAAATACAAAACAGAATTGGGAGGAGGGCAAATCGCATAAAAAGAAGTTTAATGGATCGTGATTGGATGACCAATCTAACCATTTTCTTTCATTGAGGCAGGTGGAGTTTGCGCAAACCGAAATCGTTTTAGCAATTTGATTTAGATCCACTTTGGATTTGCAATAGTTTTAATCTTTAATTGTCCAACATGAAATCAGTGAAATTCTTTGTTTTGGTCAGCTTGCTGAACATGGTTTTTTTGGCATCTGTCGCTCAAATATCGAAACAACCCAAACTGGGATACAGATCAGCCAAACTGATTACCATTGGTGCCCTCCAGTTCAAAGACCTGAATAACAATGGAAAGCTGGATCCCTATGAAGACTGGCGCCTACCCTATGAAAAAAGAGCACAGGACCTGGTATCGAAGATGTCAGTAGAAGAAAAGGTGGGGTTCATGCTGATCAGCACCACAAGAATGCAAAATGAAAATGCATCCCGGGGGCAACAAACCAACGAATCCAATGCCAACGGTTTCAACGAAGAGGACCAGGTACAGAACATGAACATGTTCACCAAAAAACCCTTGCCTATTCCCATGATGATGGCCGCAGGAACTACCAAAGGAGTAAAACAGTTTCACCTCAGACACTTCATTCTTCGCGCCAACGTCAGTACCCGCAGCACTGCAGAATGGGCCAACAACCTGCAGGCACTTTGTGAGAGCGATGGATGGGGAATACCTGCGATCGTGGCTTCCAACCCTCGCAACCATATCACCAAGGATGCCTCGATCGGATTGAGTGTGGGCACCACAACATTTTCTGTATGGCCGGGGGAACTAGGGCTTTCGGCAACCAGAGACCTTAAATTGATAAGAGAATTTGCCGAGGTAGCAAGACAGGAATGGACAGCAGTGGGATTGCGAAAAGGATACATGTACATGGCAGACCTGGCCACAGAGCCTCGTTGGCAAAGAGTGGAAGGAACCTTCGGGGAGAACGCAGAGTGGGTGGCCAAAATGATGACCGAAGTGGTGCTGGGATTTCAGGGAATAAAACTCTCCCCTGCCTCGGTTGCCCTCACCACCAAACACTTTCCCGGCGGCGGTGCAGGAGTGGGAGGACAGGATCCGCATTTCTCCTGGGGCAAATATGAACACTTTCCAGGCGGATTTTTCCAGAACAACCTGATTCCTTTCAAGGCTGCCATCAAAGCAGGCACTTCCTCCATCATGCCCTATTATTCCATTCCAAAAGGAACAAAATACGAGGAAATCGCCTACGCCTACAACAAACCCGTGATCACCGGACTCTTGCGTGACAGCCTGGGCTTCAAAGGCATCATCAACTCCGATACCGGCCCCATTGAAATGATGCCCTGGGGCGCAGAAAACCTTACCATCCCGGAACGCTACAAACGCACCCTGGAAGCCGGTGTCAACATCTTTTCGGGCAGTGCCGATCCAACCCAATTGCTCCAAACCGTCAAATCCGGGATGGTAGACATCAAGCTGGTAGACAACTCTGTTTACAAACTGCTGATGGAGAAATTTCAACTGGGGCTGTTCGAAGACCCTTATGTGGATGTAGAAAAAGCAGAAAAAACAGTGGCCAATCCTGCATTCAAAGCCAAAGCTGATTTGGCCATGCGCAAGTCCATTGTATTGCTGCGCAACGAAAACAAAGAATTGCCGGTAAAAAACAAAACCAAAATCTATTTTGAATCCTATTACCAGAAAAGAGGTGCTGCATCAGCCAGCAATGTATATGCGCCAACACAGCCAGACCCTCATGTAGAATTTGTCAAAACCCCTGAAGAGGCCGACATGATCCTGCTTTGGATCACACCGGGATCGAAATCCCTCTTTGAAGCCGATGGATCACCCCTCTATCTTTCGCTTTCCAAAAATGCTGTTGATGTGAATTACATCAATACGCTGACAGCCAAGAAACCAACGATTCTGGCCATCAACTATACCAATCCCTGGGTAATTGATGAGATCTACAATGAAAAAACACGTTCCCGTTTTGCTGGGGTGCTGGCAACTTTTGGCACCACCAATACAGCCTTGCTGGAC
>RFVQ01000086.1 GCA_009922495.1 Chitinophagia bacterium | reverse complement strand
ACCGATTGTCGCGATCATCCAATGGATCATCCGAACCATCATCGGGCACAAAACCAAATCGCCGGTGATCGGCATCACCTTAGGAGTGCTTTGGTTCCTGGGATGGGTTTCCGTTACCATGCTGGTGGCAACCATCTCCAAACAGTTCAGAAGAACCGGTTCTGTCAAAACAGAGATGGCACTGGTGCAGCCCAGCAATGGAAAATTGTTGATCAATTTCAAAGATGCAAAGGGACAATATTATCCACTCGACCTCAATATTGGTGATGATGATGAATTCCAAAACAATGGGAATGAGATCATGCTGACAGCCAATGAAGACAGCCTTTTGCTATCCAACATCAGAATTAAACTGGAACACAGCAGGGATTCTCAGTTTCATGTTACCCTGGTTCGCAGGGCACGTGGCAATACACCATTGGAAGCGGAAAGTTTTGCAGCGGATATCAGCTTTGATATCAATCAGGCTGACAGCATGCTGACCTTGCCGGAATCATTCCCTGTTACCACTACACAAAAATTCAGGAACCAGCAGGTCATTGTGGAAATACAGGTACCGGTGGGTCGTGAGGTCTATGTGGACAGAAAGGCAGAGAATCTTCATTGGTATTCCTTTAAAGGCGGGCCAAAAGGTTTGTCGATTACGTTGGACGACGACTGGGACAGCGAAAACGGCTGGAGAAGCGGTGTCTGGTACATCATGAAGGAATCTGGTATTGAAAAAAAATACAAGGATCAAATCATCGATGAGGGTGATATAGATGAAATCGAAAGGAAACTCCGTGAAGAAATCAAGAAGGAAAACATGAAAGTGGAAGAGATGAAGATCAGGATGACGGATAAGGATACTAGTATTGAAATAAAGGCAGAAGGAATCACGCCGAAGGAAACAGAAGAGGAGGAGGAGCCCGCTGGTAATGGGAAATACCGGATCGGGATGAATCTTTTGCTGAGCACCATGCGTTTACTAAAAGTAAATTCATAGACAGTTGATTATCTTTGCAGGATGAAATCGACTCCTTTTACCCATATTCACCTTGCACTGGGCGCCAAGATGGCCGAGTTTGCAGGGTACAACATGCCCATTTCTTATACTGGCATCAATGATGAACATCATGCCGTTCGGACCAACGCCGGAGTATTTGATGTGAGCCATATGGGTGAGTTCATCCTCAAAGGGGAAGGCGCCCTGTCCCTGATCCAGAAAGTGGGTTCCAATGATGCAGCCAAACTTTCCAACGGACAGGCTCAGTACAGCTGTCTCACCAATGAGAACGGCGGTATCGTCGATGATATGCTGGTCTATTGCATCGAACAGAACAAGGTCTACATGCTGGTGGTGAATGCCTCCAACATCCAAAAGGACTGGGATTGGATCCAGCAGTTCAATGAAGGCAACCTGGAAATGCACAACATTTCGGATAAAACCTGTTTGCTGGCAATCCAAGGTCCGAATGCAACCCAAATCCTGCAGCCGCTTACCGAGATGGACATCCTCAACCTAAAGTATTACACCTTTGTAAAGGGCAAGTTTGCAGGCGTGGAGAATGTATTGGTGAGTGCAACCGGCTATACCGGTGCGGGAGGCGTGGAGATCTATTTTGAAAATGAGGGCGACAATGCCCAAAAAATATGGGACGCCATTTTTGCAGCCGGAGCTTCTGCCGGTATCAAGCCTGTCGGACTCGGTGCCAGGGATACGCTTCGTTTGGAAAAAGGGTATTGTCTCTATGGCAATGACATCGATGATTACTCAACCCCCTTTGAAGCAGGTCTGGGTTGGATCACCAAGTTCACCAAGGATTTTACTTCTTCTGCCTTTTTAAAAAAGCAAAAAGAGATCGGCGTTGAAAAAAAGCTGGTCGGTTTCGAAATGATCGATCGTGGCATTCCCCGTCATGATTACAAGATCCGAGATGTGGAAGGTAATTTCATCGGAACCGTTACCTCCGGAACCCAGTCCCCCACCCTCAACAAAGGCATTGGTATGGGATATGTGCTGACAGAACACGCTGCTGTTGGAAGTGAAATTTACATTGACATTCGAGACAAGGCCATCAAGGCTGTAGTGGTTCAACTGCCATTTGTCAAATAGTTTTCCATGAGCGATACACAGAGAAGTCTTTATACTTGTTTGTCTCCCGCCCTGATCGATATTTACGATCTAAGCAATAGTGTGGTGGTGATCATTGATGTGCTGCGTGCCACTTCCACCATTGCAACGGCTTTGTATAATGGTGCATCCTGTGTCATCCCTGTCGCTTCCGTTCCCCGCTGTATTGAGATTGGCGAAGAGGTGGGTGGCATCACCGCCGGTGAGCGGGATGGGAAGGTTGCGGATGGATTGACCTATGGCAATTCCCCTTTTGAATATCCCAGAGCATTTATCGAGGATAAAATACTGGTGTTGACCACCACCAATGGCACCAAACTGTTGCACATGGCACTGGATCGCGGCGCCCCAGAAATCATCACCGGTTCCTTCCCCAATCTTTCCGCTGTTTGTGAATACCTGCTGGCATCCGGCAAGGATGTGTTGCTGGGATGTTCTGCTTGGAAAGACAGGGTCAACTTGGAAGACACGCTTTTTGCAGGTGCCGTCATCAACCGCATCAAGGATCATTTTACCATCCATTGTGATGCTTCCAAAATGGCTGAGAGCATTTACCTGGAAGCAGGAGAAGACCGCTTTGGTTTCATGGAAAGAAGAGGTGCCACGCATTACCACCGGCTCATGAAATATGGTTTGGAAAAAGACATCCGCTATTGTCTTAGCGCAGACGGCGCAAATGTGCTGCCCATTTTCAAGGGCGACAGACTCGTTATTGCCTAGTTCCATTTTTTGTTTTCCCTCTGTTTGGATTGGAGAAAAACTCAGGCTTAATCATTAAATTGGAGAAAATTTTCTCCGATGGAAAAATCAGGATTGAGAAGCCAGGGTTGGTTCGGTCGTACCGGTAAGGACGGGTTCATTTATCGTGCCTGGATGAAGAACCAGGGCATACCGGATGAAGAGTTTCGTGGCAAGCCGGTCATCGGCATTTGCAATACCTGGAGTGAACTGACTCCCTGCAACGGACATTTCCGGGAACTGGCTGAATCAGTGAAGAAAGGCATCATCGCTGCAGGCGGTTTCCCTGTTGAATTTCCGGTGATGAGTCTCGGTGAGACCCTGATCAAACCAACAGCCATGCTCTACCGCAACCTCGCCAGCATGGATGTGGAAGAATCGATCCGCGCCAATCCCATGGATGGGGTTGTGTTGCTTTGCGGTTGTGACAAAACCACTCCTTCTCTCGTGATGGGGGCTTGCAGCGTGAACATTCCCACCATCGTTGTTTCTGGTGGTCCCATGCTTACAGGAAGATATGAAGGCAAAAGCATCGGCACATCGGATATATGGCGTTTCAATGATGCGGTTCGAAACGGCGACATGACACAGGAACAGCTGACCGTCGCAGAAGCCTGCATGTGCCGCAGTGCAGGACATTGTGCCGTGATGGGAACAGCCTCCACCATGGCTTGTATGGTGGAATCCTTGGGATTGACCCTGCCGACCAATGCAGCCATTCCCGCAGCAGACAGCAGAAGAAAAGTATTGGCGCAGTATTCCGGACAACGCATAGTGGAGATGGTGAAGGAAGACCTGAAGCCCTCGGATATCCTCACCAAAAAAGCTTTTGAGAATGCTATCCGCGTCAATGCTGCCATCGGAGGATCTACCAATTTCGTTTTGCACCTTTTGGCCATTGCGGGCAGGGTGGGCATTCCATTGGAGCTGGAGGATTTTCACCGCAATTCTGCCGGCATTCCCTTGTTGGCCAATCTGCAACCCTCCGGAAAGTATTTCATGGAAGACTTCTATTATGCAGGGGGACTTCCCGTTGTGATGAAGGTGTTGGGAGATCGTTTGCACAATGAAATCATCACGGCCAACGGAAAAACGGTCAAGGAAAATTATCGTTCAGCAGAATCCTACAATGAAGATGTGATTGCCGATCTATCCAAGCCTTTCAAAACCGAAACGGGATTGGCTGTACTAAAAGGAAATCTCTGTGAGGATGGTGCCGTCATCAAGCCCAGTGCTGCGAGCCCCCATCTGATGCGGCATACAGGCCGTGCGGTGGTTTTTGAAAACATAGAAGACTATCATGCCCGGGTGGATGACCCCAATCTTGACATTGACGAAACATCCGTCATGGTGCTCAAGAACGTAGGTCCTATTGGTTACCCCGGCATGCCGGAAGTAGGCAACATGAGTCCTCCCAAAAAACTCCTCGAAAAAGGAGTAAAAGACATGTTGCGTATCTCTGACGGTCGCATGAGCGGTACTGGTTTTGGAACGGTTGTGTTGCACGTTTCACCAGAGGCTGCCAAGGGAGGTACCTTGGCCTTGGTGAAAGATGGGGATCTGATCGCTTTGGATGTGGAGAACAGAACCTTGCAATTGCTGGTAGAGGAAGAGGAACTTTCCAAAAGAAGAGCAGCTTGGAAGGCGACTCATCCCACAGCGAACAGGGGTTATGTTCAGTTGTACCAGCAGCATGTTGAGCAGGCGCATTTGGGTGCCGACATGGATTTTCTCAGGGGATGTTCTGGAAGCAGTGTTACAAGAGATTCACACTGACGAAGAAAACTACTGAAGATAAGAAATAAGTTCCAGTTTATTTGTGCCATAAACTGTTCATTACTTTCTTTCCTTTTTCCTTCAAAGTAGGGATGATATTGGTTAACTTGCGGATTCACCTTTGCCCAAACCATGTCATTATCCCACTTGCTCAAATTCGTATACAACAACGGAACCGATGAGGTCATCCGCAGGGGCAAGAAAATACATGCCATTGGGTATGTAGAGTTCATTGAAAGTGATGAACTCTTGGGATCCGTCAGTTTTAGGGTCAAAGACGATAATTACAGTACCTACTACAAGGTGCATGTGCAGAAGTACAAGGATCCCAGGGCGCTGGCCCTCCGCTGTTCCTGTCCCTATAACCTCGGTGATATTTGTCGGCATGAAGCCGCTGCCCTCTTGCAGTTGCAGGATATGGTCGACAAAAACCTGATTGGTGACAATACGGTGCAATACGATCAACGGCATACGGTGGTCAAGATGAAGCAGATCGATCTGCGAACCATCCGTCTGTTGGCTACACCAGAAGTAACTGAAAAGGCAGAGATCATCCTCCGAAAAACAAAGGCCTCAATCAATACCGCCAAGGATGAACGCGTGGAAGCCAGTCTTGAACTGGAAGGCGAAATCTTTCCCCTTGTCATACAACGCAACGAGGAAAGGAATTTTGATACCTCCTGTAAGTGTACCGAAGAAGTCCATCCGCTCTGTCTGCACAAGACGATCCTGTTTTTGCAGGCAATTGGGACAAAGAAAAGAACAAGTTACTCGGGATCTATGGCTACAGCATGAACGAACCGGATTGGGAATCCAAGTTTGAGTTCACATACAAAGACGGTAAACCTTTTCTGCGTGTGCTGGATCCCAATGTCAAGCGTGTATCAGGTCCTGTTGAAAGCAAGCACACTCCAGTCAAGACAGAAGAAGTTGTCAAAGAAGCTGCACCCATCCATGAAAAGGTTGAATCAACTGAACGATTGGGCATTGTTTTTGTGGAAACGCCTGGTAAGTATCCCGGGTTCAATGTAGAGTTGGTTTCTGGTGAGTTTGATACAGAAAAAATGGAGTTCCTGGGAAAGGTAGTGCATGTCGATCTCTCTAAATATGTCATGACAACCGAATTGGACGCTGAAGACATTCACCTGTTGAATGCTGTCAGGAAAATACAGCGTACCGAAATTGATAAATATGTTAGTCGCAATTCCCCTTTTTCGGGCATATGGGAAAACATCATCTATTCTGAGGAAGAGGGTTTGCCTGCGGAGACAACACAACTGATCGACGAATATCTTCATCCCAAGATCACCAAATTGATCTCAGACAATCTGGAGCGCAGTCTTTTCATGCGTTTGCCTTCAGGCAAATCTTTTACCACCGCCAACCTGTTGCCGATTGGCATTGGCAAGGGGAAAATGAAGCCTTCATTGCAGGTGAAACAGGGAAAGAAAAAAATTGAGATCATCCCCATGGTGCAGATTGATGAATGGGAAATTGATCTTGATGCGAGTGAATGGGCATCTCCCTTGGTAGCCATGTTCAACAACAACTTGCATACCTGGAAAGATTTGGAAGACCTGGAAGCCATCATGGCTTTCATACCCATCCGAAATCGAAACATCGATCTAAAGGATTGGCCTGAGTTTCTGGAAAAAAAGATACTTCCTTTCTCCAGAAAGTATCATGTGGCTTTTGACAAGTCCATGGTAAGCGAGCCCATTGATGGCAAACCGGAGACCAGGTTGATGCTACAGGAAAAAAATGATTACCTCGTTTTTGTTCCACAGTTTTTATACCAGGATCATGAGATCAAACATACCGACAAAGACGTTGTGTTGATCCCTGAAGCCGGAAAGGTGAGGATGATCAAAAGGGATTTACAAAGAGAAGGGGAATTCATGCAACGGCTGTTTTCCTTGCACTCAAATTTCATTCGGACAGAAAACAGTTTCAACCTGGTACTCAAGGGAAATGAAGTGCTCCGCAACAACTGGTTCTTTTTGTTTGTGGATGCCATGAAAGAAGCCAATGTACCGGTTGTGGGATTTGAAGTCTTGAAAAACTATCGATTCAATACAGCCAAGCCCCAGACCAGGATCCACATCAGCAATGGTATCGATTGGTTTGATGCCAAAGTGGACATCGTCTTTGGTGAACAAAAGGTTACCATCGAGGAAATCAAAAGGGCCCTTTCCAACAAGCAACAGTTTGTTCAATTGAATGATGGAACATTGGGCATTCTTCCAGACGAATGGCTCAAAAAATATTCGCTTCTCTTCCGTGTTGGCGAAGGAAGCAAGGACCAACTCAAACTTTCCAAGTATCACCTGAGCATCATCGATGAGCTCTACAATGGCATTGATGAAACAGAGGTGATGATCAGGTTGGAAGAAAAATACGATCGCCTTCGTTCCTTCAACAGGATCAATGAAGTGGATCCTCCGTCTGCCCTTTCCCATATCCTTCGCCCCTATCAGGTGGCCGGGTATCATTGGCTCAATTACCTGAATGAAGTAGGATGGGGTGGTATATTGGCAGATGACATGGGTCTCGGTAAAACGGTGCAGGCGCTTTCCTTTATCCAGCGTTTCAAGGAGAACAATGAGAAGATGACGGCCCTGGTGATATGTCCTACTACCCTCATGTTCAACTGGGAGAACGAGATCAGGAAGTTCACACCCAAAGTAAGTTATAAGATCCATCATGGCGGGGAGCGGATAAGGGACAAGAAAATATTTGAGGAGCATGATGTGGTGATCACCACCTATGGTACGCTCCGCAGTGATATCAAGTTCATGCTCGAAACTGAATTTGATTATGTTGTGCTGGATGAATCGCAGGCCATCAAAAATCCACAGAGCAAGGTTACCAAGGCTGCTTGTCTGTTGAATGCGAAAAACAGGTTGTGCATGAGTGGTACCCCCCTGCAGAACAATACGTTTGATATTTATGCCCAGATGAACTTCCTGAATCCTGGGATGTTGGGCAGCATTGAATATTTCCGGAATGAGTTTGCTACACCGATCGATAAGTTTGGAGAAAAAGAACACAAGGAGCATCTCAAGAAATTGTTGTTCCCTTTCATCTTGCGCAGAACAAAAGAGCAGGTAGCGAAAGACCTTCCTGAAAAAACCGAGACCATTCTCTTTTGTGAAATGGAGGAAGAGCAGCGGAATATTTATGATGCCTATCGCAATGATTACCGCGACAAGATATTGGGTGTGATCAAGGAACAGGGAATCGATAAATCTCAATTGACCATCTTGCAGGGATTGATGAAGCTGCGACAGATCTGTGACTCACCCGCCATCATGAATGAAAAAGAGCCGCTTCCGAACGTTTCGGTAAAGCTGGAAGAACTCGGAAGGGAGATCACAGAAAATATCGGCAACCACAAGGCGCTGATCTTCTCTCAGTTCCTGGGCATGCTGGCCTTGATCAGGGGCAAGCTGACAGAACTCGGTGTAAAGTTTGAATATTTTGATGGCAGCACTACCGCAACCGAACGCGAAAGGGCGATACAAAGTTTCCAGAAAGACGATGAAGTGCGTGTTTTCCTGATCTCCCTCAAGGCGGGTGGTGTGGGTCTCAACCTGACGGCTGCCGATTATGTGTACATCGTAGATCCCTGGTGGAATCCAGCGGTAGAACAACAAGCGATCGACCGGACCCATCGCATCGGACAGACCAAAAACATTTTTGCCTATCGCATGATCTGCAAGGATACGATCGAAGACAAGATTCTTCAGTTGCAGGAAAAGAAAAGGGCACTGGCCAGAGACCTGGTGGCCGATGATGATGGCTTTGTGAAAACACTCACCCGTGAGGATGTGGAATATCTCTTTAGCTAGTTTTTATTCAAAACAGATCCGACAAACTTTTGATGCTCAAATAAAGGGTTGCCAGCAAGGCGATCCATCCTATGATCTTCAATGATAGGGGATGAAGGTACTCACCGATGATTCTTTTTTGTGAGGATGCGAGCAGGATCAGCGCCAATGCGATGGGCAGGATGAATCCATTCAATGCTCCCACTATCACCAGTGTTTTCACTGGTTTGCCAACTGTGATGAAAACGATAAGAGCGATCAATACGAATCCCACCAGCATTCCTTTTTCATTCTTTTCAAATTGCGGATGAAAGGATCGGAAGAAGGAAATGGAGGTATAGGCCGAACCCACAACGGAGGTGATGGCAGCGCTCCACATGATGATGCCAAAGATCCTGTAGCCGATATTTCCTGCTGCCAGCTGGAAGACAGAGGCAGCAGGGTTGCTGCTGTCGAGTGATAATCCTTTTGCCATTACACCCAGTGCGGCCAGGAAAAGCAAAATGCGCATCAGCGATGCAATGACGATGGCGGATACTGCCGACTTGCTCACTTCTTTCGTATGATCGGTTCCGGTCAGTCCCGCATCGATCAGTCGGTGTGCCCCGGCAAAACTGATGTATCCACCCACCGTACCCCCCACCAAGGTAATGATGGCCATCATGTCGATCTTTTCAGGAAGGAAGCTTTTGACAAGCGCTTCTTTCATGGGAGGAGCTGAGGTGAAGACAACAAATAGGGTTAGGACGATCATGATGATGCCCAATACTTTGGCAAAAATGTCCATCCACTTCAGCGAAGATTTGTTCACAAAGATCACAATGGCAATGATGGCACTGATG